>JBDTXQ010000390.1:0-3171 GCA_040006115.1 Usitatibacter sp. | reverse complement strand
TGCCGTCCGCCTTCACCAGCGCGATGACGTTCGAGGTCTGGCCCATCTTCACGCGGGTGTTGATCCAGGGATCGGTTCCGTCCGGGATGTTGAAGCTCGCGGCGAGGATGCTGGGGTTCTTCTCGACCAGCAGCGAGATCGATTCGGTCTTGGGGATCTTGCTGATGATCGTGAACGGCACCACGGCGCCGTTTTCAGCGATGTCGGGCGTGTTCGCGAACTGGATGTCCTTGCTCTCGACCGGAGCCGGGCCGCCCATAGCCTTCACCGCATCGGCCAAGCTCTTCACCTCGAAAGCGTGCTTGTTCCATTCGGCGCGCGCGCTACCCGGCTTCAAGAGGCCCGCGGCCATGACAAGCCCGAGGACCGCGGCGCCGCCGGTTCCCTTCAATGCATTCCTGCGACTGTAGTTCATGATTTTCTCCTCCTCGAGGTTTCCACCAAAATTATAACCCCAGCACCCATCGCACCAGCGCTGCCGCGTCGGAATCGCCGAGATCCGGATTCGGCGGCATGGGGATCGATCCCCAGGCGCCGGAGCCGCCTGCGTGCACCTTCTTCACGAGCTTAGCCTCGATGCCGGGCTCGCCCTTGTATTTCTTCGCGACTTCCCGGAACGCGGGTCCCACCACGCGACGGTCGACGGCATGGCAGGCGAGGCAGCCCTTGCTGCGGGCGAGATCCTCGGGACTGGCGGGCGCGCTCGCGGCGTGCATCGCCTTCGGCGCGCCGAGAGTCCTGTTCTGTTGCGCGAGATCACCATAGGCGAGCTGCGCCAACTTCGGGAAGACGGATGCGAGCGTCACGTCGGCGACGCAATCCTTCATGCACGCGACGTTCGCGACGTCCGCCTTGCCATGCACATCCCAAAGCCCGTGGTCTCGCGTCATGCCGTTGCGGTTCGGGAGCTTCTTCTGCACTTCGGCGATGTTTTTCTCCGAGAGCGTGAAATCGGCGGGCACGATGTCGGCGAGGTTCAGGAGGTAGGCCACCGCCGCGTAAACCTCGTCGGTGGTGAGCGATTTGGGGGCGTTCCACGGCATCGCGCGATTGATGTAGTCCCACAACGCCGAGATCGTGGAAAGCTTCATGAACGTGGTGCGCCCGATATCGGCCCGGGTGAGGGATTTCACGTGCCCGGTCTTCATGTCCTCTTTGGTAGTGCCCCCCACGAGCGGCGTGAACACCGCGTTCGATTCGCCAAATGTGCCGTGGCACGAGGCGCACTTGTCGTCCCAGATCTTCTGGCCGTCCTCGACGCTGCCGGACCCCGCGGGCAGGCCCTTGAAGTCGGGGCGCACGTCGATGTCCCAGGCCTGGATCTCCGCGGGCGTCGCGGTGCGCCCCACGCCGGGATACGGCTGCGCCCATGCGACGGTGAAGAACGGTACCCAGACGAGAAATCTAGTAAGCCTGGACATTCACCACTTCCCCGGAGTCCGCGACCTTCCAGGACTGGATCGCGTTGTTGTGGTAGATCGAGCGGGTGCCGCGCACCGCGCGCAGCTGGTTGATCTTCGGCTGCACGTAGCCGGTATCGTCGATGGCGCGCGATTGCAGGATCGCCGGACTGCCGTCCCACACCCAATCGATGTTGAAGCGCGTGAGGCACTTGGGCAGCACCGGATTCTCGAGGCGCGCGGTGCGCCAGTTGCGCCCGCCGTCGGCGGAGACGTCGACGCGCTTCACGCGCCCGCGCCCGGACCACGCGAGGCCGGTCACATTCTGGAAGCCCTTGTCGAGGAGGAACTGGCCACCCGAGGGGGACGTGATCACGGACTTACATTCCTGGATGGACGAGTACTGGCGCAGCGTCCCGTCGGGCATCAAGTCAACGTAGTGCAGGACCTCGTCCTTGCTGCCGAAGGGCTCATCGCCCACCTCGAGGCGCCTCAGCCATTTCACCCATGACACACCCTGGATGCCGGGCGCCACGAGCCGCAGCGGGTAGCCGTTCTCGGGCCGCAGCATCTCGCCATTCATCGCCCAGGCGACCATCACGTCGTCGAGCGCGCGCTCCATCGCGATGGTTCGCGTGAGGCCCGATCCGTCGGCGCCCTCGGCGAGCACGAACTTTCCTTTCCTGCGGTCGAAACCACAATCGTCGAGGAGCGTGGCGAGCTTCACGCCGGTGAACTCGCAGCAGGAAAGCATGCCGTGGCTGTATTGCACCGTGGGCACCGAGACGTTGCCCCACTCCATGGCGGTGTTGGCGCCGCATTCGATGAAGTGCATGCGGGAGACTGAGGGAAGCCGCATGAGGTCTTCCATGGTGTAGACCTTCGCCTCTTTCACCAGGCCCATGACCATCAAGCGGTGCTTCTGCGGATCGATGTCCCACCAGCCCTGGTGGTGCCGCTCGAAATGCAGCCCGTTGGGCGTGACGATGCCGAACAAGCCTTGCAGCGGCGTGAACGACACCGACGAGGCGCCCACACGCGTGAGGCCCGGGCTTTCGCGGCGCTGCAGGTTCTTCTCGTACTGCGAAGGCATCCCGTAGGGGCGCGCGGCGACCGGCTGGCCGAGGCTCCTGCTGTGTTCGGGAAGCTCGAGGATCGCTGGGTCGCCAGCCGGCTGCGCGTGCGCTGCGCCCGTAGCCGACGCCGCCGCGGCGAGGAAGGCGCCGCGCAGGAAATCGCGCCGCCCCGCCTGTACGTCTGCGATCTGCCGCGGATTGAGGAAGTCTTCCGGTGCGCGCGCGAGGCGGCCCGGGGCGCGCGATTGGGTCATCGTTTGTTGACGGCTCCGAAGAGCCAGTCTACGAACGCACGAGTATATTAGTCAAGCCTAATATTGACGAGCGCTGGTGGACACCCTACATTTCGGTCCATGGTCACCCGAGCCCGCCCGCGCCCTGCGAAGAATGTCCCGAGCGATATTTTCGACCTGATCGGCAAGGGCGAGAACATTCGCGAAGCGAGCGCCGCGATGCAGGCGATGGCGCACCCCCTGCGGTTGAAGATCCTCTGCCTGGTGAACAACCAGGAGCTTTCGGTCCTGGAGATCGTCGACGCCGTGGGCACCTCGCAGAGCAACGTCTCCCAGCACCTCGCGGTGCTGCGCGACACCGGCATCCTCGAAGCCCGCAAGAACGCCAACCGCGTCTTCTACCGCATCGTCGACTCGCGCGTGCTCGAGATGATCGCCCTCACCCGCCGGATTTTCTGCACT
>JBDTXQ010000389.1:0-3184 GCA_040006115.1 Usitatibacter sp. | reverse complement strand
GCGCGACGGCGCCGTCCTCGCTCTTCTCCACCGCCGAGCCGCACTCGGGGCACTGGGTCGGCATCTCGAACCAGTCGGTCTTCTTCACGCGAGGGCCGGGCCTGGCGACGCGCGCGACCTCGGGGATCACGTCGCCGGCGCGCCGCACCACGACCGTGTCGCGCCGCCACACGTCCTTGCGGCGCACCTCGTCCTCGTTGTGCAGCGTCGCGTTCACGATCGTGGTGCCGCCGACGAAGACCGGGGCGAGCCGCGCGACCGGCGTGATCGCGCCGGTGCGGCCGACCTGCACGCCGATGTCGAGGAGCTCGGTGGTGGCTTCCTCGGCGGGAAACTTGTGCGCGATGGCCCAGCGCGGCGCGCGCGACACGTAGCCGAGCTTCTCCTGCTCGGCGAAGCGGTTCACCTTGTAGACGACGCCGTCGATGTCGTAGGGAAGCGTCGCGCGCTTCCCGCCGACCTCGGCGTAGAACTCGAAGAGCTTCGCCACGCCCTTCACGCCGCGCCGGACCTTCGCCACCGGCAAGCCCATCTCGCCGAGGGCGTCGAGGAGGCGCGTGTGCGTGGGCGGAAGGTCGAAGCCCTCGTGAGCGCCCACGCCGTAGGCGAAGAAGGAGAGGCGGCGCTGCGCGGTGAGGCGCGGGTCGAGCTGGCGCAGCGCGCCGGCCGCGGAATTACGCGGGTTCACGTAGGTCTTCTCGCCGGCGTCGGCGAGGCGCTTGTTCATCGCATCGAAGTCCCTGCGCAGCATCAGGACCTCGCCGCGCACTTCCAGGAGCTTCGGATGCCGGCGGCCTTCGAGGCGAAGCGGGATGGTGCGCACGGTGCGCAGGTTGGCCGTCACGTCCTCGCCGGTCGTGCCGTCGCCGCGCGTGGCGCCCTGCACGAAGAGCCCATCCTGGTAGGCGAGGGTGATCGCGAGGCCGTCGAACTTGAGCTCCGCGGAATACTCGACCGATTCAGTGCCGAGGCCTTCGCGGCAGCGCCGGTCGAAAGCGGCTACGTCCTCCTCGTCGAACGCGTTGGCGAGCGAGAGCATCGGCACGCGATGCGCGACCTCGGCGAAGCCTTCGCTCGGTGCCGCGCCCACGCGCTGCGTCGGGGAGTCCGCGGTGGCGAGCTCCGGATGCTCGCTCTCCAGCCGCGCGAGCTCGTTGAAGAGCCGGTCGTACTCGGCGTCGGAGATCTCGGGCGCGGCTTCGCTGTAGTAGAGGCGGTTGTGGCGCTCGATCGCCCGGCGCAGCTTGTCGGCTCTCTGGGCCAGATTGGAAAGCGGACCCGACCCCATTTGCCGGCGCTAGCTGAAGAGGCGCCGGGCCAGCGCGCCGCCGGCGGGGATGCCCTGGGACTCCATCTTCTGCACGATGCCCTCGAGCGAGCGCCGGATCGAGGCGATGCCCGCCTCGGTGAGGGGCTTCCTGTTGTCGTCGACAAGCTGGCCACCGAGCGTCGCAGCGAAGGTCTCGGCGACGCGCACCATCTCGGTGAGCATGCGCGGCCCGTCGGCGACGTTGGGCAGATCGAGCGCGAACGTGAGCCCGGTGTAGTAGGTGGGAGTGTGCTTCGCGTGCGGGTCGTCGAACTTGCGGATCACGAAGCCCGGGTGGCCGTCGGGGGTGTAGCGCACGAGATCCCCGGCGGCGGTCTCCGAGAGGCCGTTGTCGAGGGCGAGCGCCTTCACGCGCGAGATCGCGAAGGTGGCGCCGTACAGGCCGATCACGTTCATCGCGACCTCGACGTCGGTGTCGGCGCAGAAGCCGTCGAGCTCGCGCGCGCGCGCCGCCGCCGCCGTCGGCGCCTCGCGCTGCGATACCGCGCTCACCGCGGCGGCGAAGTCGGCGATGGCGCGGTTGAAGCGCTCGATCTGCTCCTCGCCCACCGCGCCCCTGCGGCTCGCGAGCTGCAGGCCCACGCGCAGCTCGCGCCAGCTGCGCCGCGGCGAGGTGTCGATGGGATGCCACTGCTCGTCGACGATGCCCTCGACGTTGGTGGGCGTGGGATGGGTCTCGAGCGCGGCGAGGAGCGGCTGCAGCTGCTCGCTCATGATCGGGTCGTCGGCGAGGATTACCGCGACCGTGTCGATGCGGCTCGAGATCTCCGCGGCGGGCGCGACGGAAGCGTCGAGCTCCTCGGCGGCGAAGCGCGGCGGCACCGTCTCGTCGAGCGCCTGCGCCCGCGGCGCAACCTCCGGCGATTTTTCCGGCGTGGGGAACGCGCCCAGGGTCGGCTCGCGGCGCGCCCCGCCATCCTCGAAAAGCGCGTCAGGCGGGCGACTGCCGAAGGCCTTCTCGGCCTTGCCGCGCGCGCGCCGCTCCGCCAGCGCGTTGTAGATCAGCACGGCCGCCACGAGGACGACGCCGAAAGCGATCAATGCAAGGTGCAGGTCGGTCATGTCCCTAGGCGGCCTGCTTGCTGGCAAGCTCCATCGCCGAAGCGATGTCGACTTCCACGATCTTCGACACGCCCGGCTCGGGCATGGTGACCCCCACCAGCTGGCTCGCGAGCTCCATGGTGATCTTGTTGTGGGTGATGAAGAGGAACTGGGTCTGCCCCGACATCTGGCGCACCAGCTCGCAGAAGCGCTCGGTGTTGGGATCGTCCAGCGGCGCGTCGACCTCGTCCAGCAGGCAGAAAGGCGCCGGGTTCAGCTTGAAGAGCGAGAACACCAGCGCGATGGCGGTGAGCGCCTTCTCGCCTCCGGAGAGGAGCTGGATCGACTGGTTCTTCTTGCCGGGCGGCTGCGCGAACACCTGCAGGCCCGCGTCGAGGATCTCCTCGCCGGTCAACTTGAGGCTCGCGTGCCCGCCGCCGAAGAGCGCCGGGAACATCTCCTGGAAATTCCTGTTGACCGTCTCGAACGTGCCCTGCAGCAGCTCGCGCGTCTCGCGGTCGATGCGCTTGATCGCGGCCTCCAGCGTTTCGACGGCTTGAGTGAGGTCGTCGTTCTGCGCATCGAGGAAATTCTTGCGCTCGCTCGCGGTGCCGAGCTCGGCCAGCGCCGCGAGGTTCACCGGGCCCAACGCCGCGATCTCCTCGGTGAGGCGCGCGATCTCCGCCTGCATCCCCCTGGAGCCCACGCGCCGCTCGATCTGCTCGGCCATCTCCTCGCGGGTGACGCCGGCTTCCTGCAGCTGCTGCGCGTACTGCTCGGCGTGCGTGGCGGCTTCCTGCTCCTTCACGCGCA
>JBDTXQ010000388.1:0-3185 GCA_040006115.1 Usitatibacter sp. | reverse complement strand
GGCCCGATCCTCCTCCTCGAGGGCTTCTTCGCGCCCGCCGAGCTGCCCGTCATCGCCGCGGCGGGGCTCGCGGTCGCGCTGCACAACGAAGAGCAGCTGCGCATGCTCGAAGCGGCGCGCCTCGCGAAGCCCCTCGACGTCTTCTTCAAGGTGAACACCGGCATGAATCGCCTTGGCTTCGCGCTCGGTGCCGTGCGCGCGCAACTGGACAGGCTACGCGCGAGTGGGGCGGCGAAGTCGATCACGCTGATGACGCATTTCGCCACCGCCGACGGCCCGCCGGGAATCGACGAGGCGATGCGCCGCTTCGACGAGGCCACGCGCGGCATCGACCTTCCGCGCAGCCTCGCGAATTCGGCGGCGATCTTCTCCCACCCGCGCAGCCATGCGCAGGTCGCGCGCCTCGGCATTGGGCTCTATGGCGCGACGCCTTATGCGGAACGCACCGCGGAGGCGCTCGGGTTGCGGCCGGCGATGACGCTCGCCTCCGAGATCATCGCGATCCAGGAGATCGAGCGCGGTGAGGCCATCGGTTACGGCGGCACCTTTCGCAGCGCGGGCCCGATGCGCGTGGGCGTGGTCGCATGCGGCTACGCCGACGGCTACCCGCGCCACGCGCCTTCGGGCACGCCCGTCGTGGTCGGCGGAGCGCGAGCGAAGACTGCCGGTCGCGTCTCCATGGACATGATCACGGTCGACCTCACCCACGTTGCGTCGGCGCGCGTCGGCACGCCGGTCACGCTATGGGGTGACGGCCTCGCGATCGACGAAGTCGCGGTTTGCGCCGGCACCGTGGGCTACGAGCTCATGTGCGCGCTCGCCCCGCGAGTGCCGATCGTGGAAGCCGCCTGATGGCCAAGGCGAAGTCGGTCTACACCTGCACCGAGTGCGGCGGGCAGTCGCCCAAGTGGCAGGGGCAGTGCCCGCACTGCAACGCGTGGAACACGCTGGTGGAGACCGCGGTGGAGGCGAGCGGGGGCAAGGTGGGAATGCACCGCTTCGCGAGCCTCGCGGGCACGAGCGAGATCGTGTCGCTGGGCGAAGTGCAGGCCGAGGACTTCCCGCGGCTGCCAACCCTCATCGGCGAATTCGACCGCGTGCTGGGCGGGGGCCTGGTCGAAGGCGGCGTGGTGCTGATCGGCGGCGATCCCGGCATCGGCAAGTCCACCCTGCTCCTGCAGGCGGCGGCGCGCCTCTCGGAGCAGGTGCCGGTGCTCTACGTGACGGGCGAAGAGTCGGCGCAGCAGATCGCGCTTCGGGCGAAGCGCCTTGGCGTGAACGCGTCGAAGGTGCGGCTCTTCTCCGAGATCGAGCTGGAAAAGATCCAGGCGACGCTCGCCTCGGCCAAGCCCAAGATCGCCGTCATCGACTCGATCCAGACGCTCTACTCGAGCGCGCTTACTTCCGCGCCGGGCTCGGTCGCGCAGGTGCGCGAGTGCGCGGCGCAGCTCACGCGCTATGCCAAGCAGAGCGGCACCACCATCATCTTCGTCGGCCACGTCACCAAGGAGGGCGCGCTCGCCGGCCCGCGCGTGCTCGAGCACATGGTGGACACCGTCCTCTATTTCGAGGGCGAGACGCACACCAGCTTCCGCTTGATCCGCGCGTTCAAGAACCGCTTCGGCGCGGTGAACGAGATCGGCGTCTTCGCGATGACGGAGAAGGGTCTGCGCGAGGTGACCAACCCCTCGGCGCTATTCCTCTCGCAGCACCATTCCGGCGTGGCGGGCTCCTGCATCATGGTGACGCAGGAGGGGACGCGCCCATTGCTGGTGGAGCTGCAGGCGCTGGTGGACGAGGCCCACGGCATGGCGCCGAAGCGGCTCACGGTGGGGCTCGAGCTCAATCGACTCGCGATGCTGCTGGCGGTGCTTCACCGCCATGCGGGCATTGCGTGCTTCGACCAGGACGTCTTCTTGAACGCCGTGGGTGGCGTACGCATCGCGGAGCCGGGCGCGGACCTCGCCGTGACGCTCGCGGTGGTCTCGAGCTTGAGGAACCGCCCGCTGCCCGACAAGCACGTGGTGTTCGGCGAGGTGGGCCTCGCCGGCGAGGTGCGGCCGGTGCAGCGCGGCCAGGAGCGCCTGCGCGAGGCGGCGAAGCTCGGCTTCACCCACGCCATCATTCCCTCGGCCAACAAGCCCCGGCAGCCCATTGCCGGCCTCCAGATCGTCGCAGTGAACCGGCTCGTCGAGGCCGTCGACTACCTGAAATGACTACTTGAGGAGCAGGGCGACGATGAGGCCGACGGCGGCGAGCGACAGGACGACGATCGCCGCGACCACGATGAGGTTCGTGGTGTTCTGCGATGCCGCCACCATTGCGGGCGTGGGGATCGGCACCGGGCGCGGGACGGCTTTCTTCTCGACGACGGGCGCGGGCTTCGGCTCGGGCGCCTCGACGGGCTCGGCCTGCGCCGCGAGCGGCGAGCCGGCCTCGATCTTGCCCTTGTAGGCGCGCATCTTCTGCGTCTGCGTGATGTATTCCTTGAAGTCCTCGGTCTGGTCCGTCATCGCCGCGAGGCGCATGGTGGCGTCGAAGGAATCGAAGGTCTTGTTGATCGAGAGCGGCTTCGCGTCGTCGTCGCTCTTCCCGGAGGCGTTGCCGAGCGGCAGGGTGGCGGTGTCGTCGAGCTTGTCGGGCATCACTATCGGGCGGCTCGCCACGGGCGAGGTCACGGCCTTCAATGCCGTGGCGGGGCGCGAATGGTCCATCTGCCGACGCACCTCGCGCAGGTCGTCGCCCAGCTCCTTCACCGTCTGGTAGCGGTCTTCCAGCAGTTTCGCCATGGCCTTGGCGACGATCAGGTCGAGCATCGCCGGCACGGCTCGGTTGTGCGCGGACGGAGGCGGGGGCGTGGTGTTCACGGTCGCGTACATGATCGCGTTCACGTTGTCGCCGTCGAAGGGCGCCACGCCGGTCAGGGATTCGTACAGCACCACGCCCAGCGAGAAGATGTCGGAGCGCGCGTCGATCGCCTTGCCGATCACCTGCTCGGGCGACATGTAGCGCGGCGAGCCGAGGATGAGGCCGGTCATCGTCTTCACCGCCGAGTTGGGCAGGCGCGCGATGCCGAAGTCGGTGATCTTCGCGATGCCGCCCTTCATCACCATGATGTTCGAGGGCTTGACGTCGCGGTGCACGATGTCCTGCTGGTGCGCGAACCAGAGCCCGTCGGCCACCTG
>JBDTXQ010000387.1:0-3201 GCA_040006115.1 Usitatibacter sp. | reverse complement strand
TCCTCGAGGTCGAAGGAGAGCCCGTCGGCGTCGCTCGCCATCGCCTTGGCGAAGAGCTCGGGGCGCGAGCCCGGGACGAACAGTTTGCTTCTCATGAGTCGGCTCAGGCCAGGCGATTGACGATGGCCGAAGCGAATTCCTTCGTACTAGCCTTTCCGCCGAGGTCGCCGGTGCGCACTTTGTCCTCGCGCAGCACCTTGTCGATCGCGGTGCGAAGGCGCGCGGCCTTGTCGCCGAGGCCCACGTGGTCGAGCATCAGCGCCGCCGAAAGCATGAGCGCGAGCGGGTTGGCGACACCCTTGCCGGCGATATCCGGCGCGGAGCCGTGCACCGCCTCGAAGATCGCCGCGTCGGTGCCGATGTTGGCCGCGGGCGCCATCCCGAGGCCGCCCACCAGCCCCGCGATCTCGTCGGAGAGGATGTCGCCGAAGAGGTTGGTGGTGACGATCACGTCGAACTGGTAGGGATTCATCACGAGCTGCATGGCGCACGCGTCGATGATGCGGTCGTCGCAAGCGACGCGGCCTTCGTACTTCTTCGCAACCGCCCGGCCCGCTTCGAGGAAAAGGCCGGTGAGCGCCTTCAGCACGTTCGCCTTGTGCACCAGCGTCACCTTCTTGCGCCCGTTCTTCAGCGCGTGCTCGAAGGCGAACTCGCAGATGCGCGTGCAGCCCGCCCGCGTGTTGACGCCGGAAGCCATCGCCACGGCGCGCGGATCGTCTCCGATCGGCACGTAATGCTCGAAGCCCACGTAGAGGCCCTCGAGGTTCTCGCGCACCAGGACGAGGTCGATGTCCTCGTAGCGCCCGCCGGGGACGAGGGTGCGCGCCGGTCGCAGGTTCGCGTAGAGGTGGAACTCCTCGCGAAGGCGCACGTTGGAAGAGCGGAAGCCGCCGCCGACCGGGGTGGCGAGAGGGCCCTTCAGGGCAAGGCGCGTCTTGCGGATGCTCGCGAGCGTTTGCGGGGGGAGCGGATCGCCGCACAGCTGCACGCCGGCAACGCCGGCCTGCTGCGTGTCCCACTCGAACGGCGCGCCGAGCGCGCCCAGCACTTCGAGCGTGGCGGCGGTGACCTCGGGGCCGATGCCGTCGCCGGGGATGAGGGTTGCGGGAATCTTCTGCGCGGTCATCGTTGTTCCTTTTTAGGGGCCACCGATTTTACTCCTGCCCGAGCCATCGACCTGTCCTTGTATGATTCAATGAGCGATGGACGACAAGAAGGACAAGGGCCTCGAGAAGGGCCTCACCAGCTACGGCGATCGCGGCTTCTCGCTCTTCCTGAGGAAAGCCTTCATCAAGGGCGCGGGCTACTCCGACGACGCCCTCGCGCGCCCGGTGGTGGGCATCGTCAACACGGCAAGCAGCTACAACCCGTGCCACGGCAACGCGCCGCAGCTCCTCGAGGCGGTGAAGCGCGGCGTGATGCTCGCGGGGGGATTGCCGATCGACTTCCCGACGATCTCGATCCACGAGAGCTTCGCGCACCCGACCTCGATGTACCTGCGCAACCTCATGTCCATGGACACCGAGGAGATGATCCGCGCGCAGCCCATGGATTCGGTGGTGCTGATCGGCGGCTGCGACAAGACCGTGCCCGCGCAGCTGATGGGCGCGGCCTCGGCCAACATCCCCTGCGTGCAGCTCGTCACCGGCTCGATGCTCACCGGTTCCCACGACGGCGTGCGCGTCGGCGCATGCACCGATTGCCGGCGCTACTGGGGACGCTACCGCGCCGAGGAGATCGATGCCGACGAGATCTCGCGCGTCAACAACCAGCTGGTCGCGAGCGTCGGCACCTGCTCGGTGATGGGCACTGCGAGCACCATGGCGTGCATCGCCGAAGCGCTCGGCATCGCGCTGCCGGGAAGCGCCTCGGCGCCGGCGGTGACGGCGGACCGCATCCGCTTCGCCGAGAAATCCGGCTCGACCGCGGTCGCGCTCGCGAAGGCGAAGCTCACGCCCGACCGGATTCTCACCGCCAACGCTTTCGAGAACGCGCTGCGCGTGCTGCTCGCGATCGGCGGATCGACCAACGCCGTGATCCACACCACCGCCATCGCCGGGCGCCTGGGCATCCACCTCGACCTCGCGCGCCTCGACGCCATGGGCCGCGAAACGCCGGTGCTGGTGGACCTCAAGCCTTCCGGGCAGCACTACATGGAGGACCTGCACCGCGCGGGCGGGCTGCCGACCTTGCTGCGCGAGCTGCGCCCGCTCCTGCACCTCGACGCGCTCACCGTCACCGGGCGCACCCTCGGCGAGGAGATCGACGCCGCGCCCGACGCGTTCGCTCAGGACGTGGTGAGGCCCTTCTCGAATCCGATCTACCCGCAGGGCGGCATCGCGGTATTGCGCGGCAACCTCGCGCCGGGCGGCTCGATCATCAAGCAATCGGCCGCGGACGCGAAGCTCATGAAGCATGAGGGCCGCGCGGTGGTGTTCGAGAACGCCGAAGACATGGCAGCACGCATCGACGCGGACGACCTCGACGTGAATGCCGATGACATCCTGGTGCTGAAGAACATCGGGCCCAAGGGCGCGCCCGGCATGCCCGAAGCGGGATACCTGCCGATCCCGGTGAAGCTCGCGCGCGCCGGCGTGAAGGACATGGTGCGCATCTCGGACGGGCGCATGAGCGGCACCGCCGCCGGCACGATCGTGCTGCACGTGACCCCGGAGTCGGCCGCCGGCGGCCCGCTCGCGTGGGTGCGCTCGGGGGACCGCATCCGCCTCGACGTGGCCGCGCGCGAGCTCACGCTCCTCGTCGCCGACGACGAGATGGCGCGCCGCAAGCGCGACCATCCCGTGCGCGAGCCCAGCGCCGCACGCGGGTATCTCAAGCTCTTCCTGCAGACGGTCACCCAAGCCGACCAGGGAGTGGATTTTGACTTCCTCCGGAAATGAAAAGTGCCCCATCTCGAGCTCGATGACCTGAGCAAGCATTACGGCAGCGTGCGCTCCGTCGACGGCGTGAGCCTCGCCGTCGAGCAGGGCGAGTTCATCTGCCTGCTCGGCCCTTCCGGCTGCGGCAAGACCACCACGTTGAGGATGATCGCGGGATTCATCGAGCCGGACGCGGGCGAGATCCGCGTCGCGGGAAAGGTGATCTCGTCGCCGCGCGCCGTGGTGCCTCCCGAGCGGCGCCAGATGAGCATGATCTTCCAGAGCTACGCGGTGTGGCCGCACATGACGGTGCGCCAGA
>JBDTXQ010000386.1:0-3202 GCA_040006115.1 Usitatibacter sp. | reverse complement strand
GCGAGTTGCTCGTCGGTCGCGTAGCGCTGCGGGTAATAGAACATCCAGCGCGCGACGGCGTAGAGGAGGGCCGCTCCCACCACCACGCTGGTGAGCATCAAGCTGTAGTACGCCATCACGAAGAGCGTGAGCACCACCATCACGCCATCGACCGCGGTCTCGACGAAGGTCGTGGTGAGCGTGCGCTGGATCGCGTCCACGCTCCTGAACTTGGAGACGATGTCGCCGATGTTCCTCTTCTCGAACCACGCGAGCGGCAGCCGCAGCATGTGGTTGAAGAGGGTGGTCAGCAACTTCAGGTTGATGTTCGTGCTGAGGTAGACGCCCACCCACGCGCGCACCGCCGTCACCGCCACCTGGATCACGACGAGCGTGCCGAATGCGATGCCGAGC
Source organism: Usitatibacter sp. (assembly GCA_040006115.1). GTDB lineage: Bacteria > Pseudomonadota > Gammaproteobacteria > Burkholderiales > Usitatibacteraceae > Usitatibacter. The sequence goes on along the minus strand of JBDTXQ010000386.1, from coordinate 2,809 downwards.
ACGGTCAGCAGGTCGCGATCGCGCCCCACCAGCACGCGGTCCACGACGAGCTGCAGGAAGAAGGGCATCGCGATGGCGAACACTTCCAGCGCAAAGGACAGCACCAGGATCTGCGCGATCGTGGCCTTCAGCCCGGAGGCCGCGCCGAGGAGCTGCCACGACTTGATCTTCTCGCGCTCATCCTTCTTCTGGAATTCTGCGGTGGGCGTGAACTCCATCGCCACGCCCGTGAAGTGCCGCGACGCCTCGTCCAGCGTGAGCACCCTCTTGCCGCGCGCCGGGTCGTGCACCGTGATCTTGCGCCCGGCGACCTTGGTGAGCACGACGAAGTGGTTCATGTCCCAGTGCAGCACCGCGGGAAGGCGCAGCTTTCCGAGCGCCTCGAGCGGCACCTGCACGCCGCGCGCGGTCATGCCCATGGTCTCGGCGATCTGGGCCACGTTCTTCAGGGTGATGCCCTTCAGCGACGGCGAGAGTCGCACGCGCATCGCCGAAAGGTCGGTGCGATGCCCGTGGAACGACGCCACCATCGCGAGGCACGCGATGCCGCACTCCGGCGCCTCGCTCTGAAGGATCACGGGGACGCGCGGCGAAAGGAGCTCGGCGATGGCGCCCATCTAGAACCTGCTCTTCAATTGCATCACCGGCTCGAAGATCCACTCGAGGAGGGTGCGCTTCTCGAGGAGGAGGTCGGCGTTCACGAGCATTCCCGGTCGCAGCGCGAACTCCTGGTCTGAGAACGACACGCTCTGCCTGTCGAGCTTCACGTCCACGCGATAGACCGGCTCCTTCGCCGAGAGCGGGCCGATCCGCTCGCCCTGGGTCCACACGCTGCGGCCGATGTCGCTCACGCGGCCGGGGTATTGGCCGAAGCGCTCGTAGGGAAACGCCTCGTAGCGCAGGACGACCTCCTGCCCGGGCTTGATGAACCCGATCGCGCGCGTGGGCACGAGGAGCTCCACGTGCATGCCGGTGCCTTTGGGCAGGACCACGGCGAACGGTGAATCGGCGGCGATCGATTGCCCCTGGTTCACCGCGATGTTGGTGACGATGCCGGCCATCGGCGCGCGGATCACGGTCTCGCGCTTCGACTCGTTCTGCGCCATGCCTTCCTGCAGCTCGCTGATCTGGCGCGACACCTGCTCCACCTGCGCGCGTGATCGCATCTGGATCGCGGGCTCATCCATGCGCGCGGAGGCGAGGTCGCGGTCCACCTGGCCGCGCTGGCGCCGCAGAGTCTGCAGCTTGATCTCCTGGTCGGTGACCTCGTCCTGCTTCTGCTTCACCAGCGCCTCGGAGACGAACTTCTTCTCGCCGGCGAGGCCCTGGTAGCGCTCGAGCTGCTCGCGCGCGCTCTTGATGCGCACTTCCTGCAGCTTCATCTCGCGGTCGATCTGCGTGAGCTCGCCTTCCAGGTCGCGAACGCGCCGGCGCAGCTGCTCCACCTGCTGCGTGCCGAGGTCGCGCCACTGGTCCTGCTCCTTCGCGAGGATCGCGCGCCGGTTCTGCATCTCGGCGGCCACCGCCTCGCTGGTCGAGGCGCCGGCGCCGGTGGCGCGGTCGAGCGAGACCTTCGCCATTGCGTCTCCGGACTTCACCTCGTCACCTTCCTTGATGAGGAGCTCGGTGACGCGGCCGGAGTCGGGGATCAGCACGCGCGCGGCGCCGGTGTCGAGCGCAAGGTAGCCCTCGACGCGCTCACGCCGCGTGTACTGGCCCCAGAGGGCGACCGCGATGAGGAGGAAGGCCACGCCCGCGGCGAGGAGCGTGAAGACCCAGCCGGGCACGGGGCGCGCAATGGTCGCCTCGCCGAGAAACTTCTCTCTTTGGGCGTCGATCGCCTCTTGTCGGAATAGTTGGCGGGGCATGGTTGCGCTCGGAATTGTAAGGCATGCCACCCGCTGCGGCGTAAGACATGCGGACACGCGCGTAGCTTTACAGCCGTGGGTTGAGCCCCCCGGCGCATTGATCTAAACGATGTGCGTGGAGGATGCTCGGAGATATATGGAAAGAAAACGCAGATGGGCCGACAGCCGCCGCATATCGCCGCTCGACCCCAGGGATCTCCACTACTGGTCCAAATTCCTGGGGGTGGAGGAGCACGACTTGCTGGTGGCCGTGGACAAGGTGGGCTCATCGCTCGAACACGTGCGGCGCTACCTGGACGCCGAGGGTCCGGTGCGATGGAACATCATCTCCGGGGGACAGGACAACAGGAGGGTTGCAGGGCGCATGTGATAGGTGATAATGTTATCACCATCCATGGAAGCCCCCCTCACGCCCCGGCAAGCCGAGATCCTGGAAGTCATCCGGGACCATATCGCCGAGCATCGCCGGCCCCCCTCGCAGCCTGAACTGGCACGCGCCCTCGGGCTCGCCTCCACCAACGGGGTCTTCAAGCACCTTGCGGCGCTCGAGAAAAAGGGCGCTATCGAGCTCTCCCCCGGCCTCGCCCGCGGCATCCGGCTGAAGGATGAAGGCGGCCTGCCGCTGGTGGGCCGCGTGGCGGCGGGCAGCCCCATCATGGCGATCGAGAACATGCTCGGGCGCTATCCCGTCGATCCCGATCTCTTCAAACCGCGCGCCGATTACCTCCTGCAGGTGCGCGGCCTCAGCATGAAGGACGAAGGCATCCTCGACGGCGATTGGCTCGTGGTCCACCGCACCACGGCGGCCCGCAGCGGGCAGCTCGTCATCGCGCGCATCGGCGATGACGTCACCGTGAAGCGCCTGAAGGTGCGCGGCCACAAGGCGGAGCTCATCCCCGCCAATCCCGATTTCGAAACGCTGCACCTCGATCTTCATCATG
>JBDTXQ010000385.1:0-3210 GCA_040006115.1 Usitatibacter sp. | reverse complement strand
ACCTGTGCCGCTGCGGCACCCACATGCGCATCCTGCGCGCGGTGCGCCGCGCCGCGAAAGCATGAACGCGCGCCGCGATTTCCTGCTGCGGTCCGGGGCGCTGGTGGTGAGCTTCTCGCTCGCCGGACGCGTATGGGCGCAAGGCCCGGGCGCCGATAAGGCGGCCAGGCCGCCGTTGCCGGGGAGCCTCAGGCAATCGCCGCTCCTCGACTCGTGGATCCGCATCGACGCGCAGAACCATGTGACGGTTTTCACCGGCAAGGCCGAGTTGGGGCAGGGCGTGAAGACCGCGCTCATGCAGATCGCCGCGGAGGAGCTCGACGTCGCGTTCTCGCGCGTGACGCTCGTCACCGCGGACACGTCGGCAACCGCCAACGAGGGCTACACCTCGGGCAGCAACTCCATGAAGGACAGCGGCGTGGCGATCCGCAACGCCGCGGCGCAGGTTCGCGAGATCCTCGTGGCGCGCGCCGCGCAGCGCCTCGCCGTCGCGCCGGAGACGTTGCGCGTCGAGGACGCCACGGTGAAGGGCATGGGGAATGCCGGAATCACCTACGGCGAGCTCGTCGCCGGCGAGGAGCTTCACGTCGAGGCGAAGCCCGCTTCGCGCTTCAAGGACCCGAACCTCTACCGCATCGTCTCCAGGGCCGAGCCGCGTGTCGACATCCCCGCGAAGGTGACGGGGGGTGCGGCCTACGTCCAGGACATCCGCATGCCCGGGATGTTGCACGCGCGAGTGGTGCGCCCGCCCTCGTACAGGGCGACGCTGCAATCGCTGGCGACCGATGCAGTCGAGAAAATGCCGGGCGTCGTGAAGGTGATCCGCGATGGAAACTTCCTCGCCGTGGTGACCGAGCGTGAGTGGAGCGCGGTGAAGGCGATGAGGAGCCTCGCCGCCTCGGCGAAATGGAGCGAGGAGAAGAGCCTTCCGGACATGGAGAAGCTCCCGGCGGCGGTGCTCGCGCTCCCGTCGCAGGACCTCACCATAGCGGACAAGCGTGGGCCGGGCGCGGCCGCGGCGAAGACGCTCGAGGCCACGTACACGCGCCACTACCAGGCGCATGGATCGATCGGCCCGTCCTGCGCCGTCGCGCAGGTGAAGGACGGCGCGCTCACGGTCTGGAGCCACACGCAGGGCGTCTACCCCGATCGCGACGCCATCGCCGAAATGCTCGGCATGGAGAAGGGCAAGGTTCGCTGCATCCATGCGGAAGGCTCCGGCTGCTACGGGCATAACGGCGCCGACGACGCGGCCGCCGACGCCGCGCTCATCGCGTCCCTCATGCCGGGCAAGCCGATCCGCGTGCAATGGATGCGCGAGCAGGAGCACATGTGGGAGCCGTTCGGCCCCGCGATGGTGACGAAGGCGCGCGCGTCGCTCGACGCAGCGGGGAAGATCGTCGACTGGGACTACGGCGTGTGGAGCAACTCCCACTCGACCCGGCCCGGCGGGGCCGCCGCGCTCCTCGCGGGGCAGCACGGCTCGAAGGCGTTCAAGGCCGCGGTGCCGAAGGCGCAGGTCACCGCCGAAGGTCTGGGCGACCGCAACGCGATTCCGCTTTACGCGTTTCCGAACGTGCGCGTGGTGCACCACTTCCTGCCCGACATGCCGGTGCGGGTTTCCGCGTTGCGCGCTCTCGGCGGGTATCACAACGTGTTCTCGCTGGAGAGCTTCATGGACGAGCTCGCCCTCGCCGCGGGCGCCGATCCGGTCGAATTCCGCCTAAAGCATCTCGAGGACGAGCGCGCGAAGGACGTGATCCGCATGGTGGCGGAGAAGTTCGGCTGGCGCCCGGGCGCGAAGGCGCCCGCGGGCCGCGGCTACGGCTTCGCTTTCGCGCGCTACAAGAACGCCGCGGCGTATTTCGCCATCGCCGCGGAAGTCATGGTCGACCCCGGGCGGAAAAAAATGCGCCTGGTGCGCGCAGTCGCCGCGATTGACAGCGGCCAGGTCGTGAATCCCGACGGGCTGCGAAACCAGGCCGAGGGCGGCATCATCCAGTCCACCAGCTGGACGCTCCACGAAAAGGTCGCATTCGACGCGACGCGCATCCGCTCGGTGGATTGGGCCACCTATCCGATCCTGCGTTTCGACGCCGTGCCCGAGTCGGTGGAGGTGCACATCATCGATCGCCCCGGCCAGCCCTACCTGGGCAGCGGCGAGGCGGCGCAGGGCCCGACTGCGGCGGCGATCGGAAATGCCGTCGCGAACGCGACGGGCGTACGGATGCGCGACATCCCGCTCGCGCGCCCATGACCGTGGCGCCCGACGAATCGTGGGAGTCGCGCTGCGCCGCGCTCTGGAAGGCGATCGACGCTCACGGCGAGGATGATTTCGTCGCGCGTGTGGACGCGCTGGCGGCGGAGCTGCCGGCCGGAAGCTCGGTGGCGCTCTTCGAGCGCGGCTGCGCGCAGGATTCGACCGGACATTCGGATCGCGCGCTACCGCTCTATCGAGCCGCCCTCGACGCGGGACTCTCGGGGCTGCGGCGCCGGCGCGCCGTGATCCAGATGTCGAGCTCGCTGCGCAACACGGGCGATGCGCCCGAGGCGGTGCGGCTGCTCACCGCGGAGCTCGAGCGTCCCCCGGACGAGCTCGATGGCGCGGTTCTCGGCTTTCTCGCGCTGGCGCTGGTGGACGTGGGCCGCGAGCGCGAAGCCGTCGCCGCGAGCCTCACGGCGCTCTCCCACTACCTGCCGCGCTACAACCGCTCGCTCGCGCGTTACGCGGCCGCGCTCGGTTCCACGCCGCACTGAAAACAAAAAAGGGCGCCAGTACCGCCGAGAACGCGCAAGTCGCGAAAAAAAGCCCGGCGCGCCGGGCTTCTTCGTTGACGTTGCGAGGCGTCTAGTTGCGCTTCATCCGCGAAAGCAGGATCGCGCCCGCGAGGATGCCGAGGACCTGGATCTTCTTCGGGTTCGCTTTGTAGATCTCGCCGGCGCGGTTCAGCATCGCCGTGCCGCCATCGCGGATGGCGCTGCCCGTGCGCGCGAGCGCGGTGTCGCTGGCCGGCAGGTATTGACCGTCCGACGTGGCAGTGGTGGTGGTGCGGGTCGGAAAGAACGTGTCGAGAATTCCCATGGGGTGGCCTCCTTGTGTATGGGGGGTTAGACGGCCGAGAAAATGGGTAAGTTCAAAATTAACTCTTCGAACGCGCGAGGATCGCCTCGATCTCGCCCATGACGCGACTCATTCGTTTCGAAACAGCC
>JBDTXQ010000384.1:0-3223 GCA_040006115.1 Usitatibacter sp. | reverse complement strand
ACCGCCTGCGCGACTGGGGCATCTCGCGCCAGCGCTACTGGGGCACGCCGATCCCGATCGTGCAATGCCCGAAGTGCGGCGACGTGGGCATCCCCGACCACGAGCTTCCGGTGGTACTCCCCGAGGACCTCGTCCCCGACGGCAGCGGCAGCCCGCTCGCGAAGACGCCGTCTTTCTACCAGACGACGTGCCCGAAGTGCGGCGGCGCGGCGAAGCGCGACACCGACACCATGGACACCTTCGTGGACTCGTCCTGGTACTACCTGCGCTACGCGAGCGCCAACGCGAACGCGATGGTCGACGGGCGCGCGCAGTACTGGATGCCCATGGACCAGTACATCGGCGGCATAGAGCACGCGATCCTGCACCTGCTCTACGCGCGCTTCTGGACCAAGGCGATGCGCGACCTGGGCCTGATCCGGATCGACGAGCCGTTCACCAACCTGCTCACACAGGGGATGGTGCTGAACCACATCTTCTCGCGGCGCACCGACAGGGGCGGCATCGAGTACTTCGCACCGGAAGAGCTCGACATCGCGCTCGACGCCGAGGGCAAGGTCGCGGGCGCGAAGCTGAAGGCCGACGCGAGCCCGGTCGACTACGACGGCATCGGCACGATGTCGAAGTCGAAGAGGAACGGCGTCGACCCCCAGGACATGGTCGAGCGCTATGGCGCCGACACCGCGCGCTTCTACGTGATGCAGGCGAGCCCACCCACCGACACGGTGCTCTGGTCGGACGAAAGCGTCGAGGGCTCGTTCAAGTTCCTGCGCCGGTTCTGGACCATGGTCCACGACCATGTGGCGGGCGGGATCGTGCCTCGCTACGCCGCCGGAGAAGTGACGGGCGAGCTTCGCGACCTGCGTTTCAAGCTCCACAAGACGATCGAGAAGGTGGCCGACGATTACGGGCGACGCATGCAGTTCAACACCGCGATCGCCGCGGTGCGGGAGCTGCTGAACCTCTACGCCGCCCTGCAGGACAGGAGTCCGGTGGCGCGCGCCGTGGCGCAGGAAGTGCTCGAGGCCGCGGTGCTGCTGCTCGCGCCGATCGTCCCGCACGTCGCGACCGCGCTCTGGAGCGAGCTGCGCCCGGGCACGGAGCTCCTTGCCCAGCCCTGGCCCGCGGTCGACGCCGGTGCGCTGGTGCAGGACCAGGTCGAGCTCGTCGTGCAGGTGAACGGGAAACTGCGCGGGCACCTGCGCGTGCCAGCCTCCGCGACCCGCGAGATGGTCGAGGCGATGGCGCTCGAGGACGAGACCGTGCGCAAGTTCGTGAACGGCCAGACGCCGAAGAAGGTGGTGGTCGTTCCGGGACGTCTGGTGAACGTCGTTGTATAAGCGCCTCGCGGTGCTCGCAGTCCTGCTCGTCGCCGGCTGCGGCTTCCAGCTGCGCGGCGATCCCGAGGTCGGCATCAAGAAGCTCTACATCTCGAGCGTGGGGCCGTCGCTCGTGGGGGCCGACATCCGCCGCGCGCTGGCCGCGGGCCCCACGCGCCTCGTCACGACCGCGGTCGAGTCGGAGGCTCACCTGAGGATCCTCCAGGAGACGCGCGAGAAGACCGTGTTCACCATCACCGGCACGGGCCGCGTCTACGAGTTCCAGCTGCGCCTCGTGCTGCGCTACGAGCTGGTGGTGCCCGGACGCGAGGAACCGGTGATCCCGTCCACCGAGATCGAGACTCGGCGCCTTATCACGTACAGCGAGACGGCGCCGACCGCCAAGGAAGCGGAGGAGGTTCTCCTCTTCAGGGACATGCAGCAGGACCTCGCGCGCCAGGTGCTGCGCCACGTGGCCGCGATGAAACGCGAGATCTGAAGGCGATGAAGATCTCCACTCGCCAGATCGAGGCCAGCCTGAAGAAAGGCGTGGGCCCGCTCTACACCGTCCATGGCGCCGAGGCGTTGCTCGCGCTGGAAGCGGCCGACCGCATTCGCGACGCGGCGAGGGGGAGCGGTTGCACCGAGCGCGAGATCTTCTTCGCCGAGCCCGGCGTCGACTGGGGAAAGCTCGGCGCGAGCGCGGCGAACCTGTCGCTCTTCGCCTCGAGGCGGCTGGTGGAGCTGCGCGTGCCCACCGGCAAGCCCGGAGCCGAGGGCGCTCGGGCCATCGCCGCGTGGTGCGAGAAGCTGCCCGGCGACGCGGTGACGCTCGTGATCCTCCCCGAGCTCGACTGGCAGCAGCTGAAGGCCGCCTGGTTCGGCGCGCTCGAAGGCGCCGGCGTGGTGGTCGAGGCGAAGGCGATCACGCGCGACGAGCTTCCCGACTGGCTCGCCGAGCGCCTCGCGCGCCAGCAGCAGCACGCCTCGGTGGAGACGCTCGAGTGGCTCGCCGACCGCGTGGAAGGCAATCTCCTCGCCGCGCGCCAGGAGGTCGAGAAGCTCGCGCTCCTGCTGCCCCCGGGCGCGATCACGCTGGAAGCGATCCGCGAATCGGTGACCGACGTCGCCCGCTTCGAGCGCGATGCGTTGATCGACGCGATCCACGCGGACGATCCCTCGCGCGTCGTGCGCGTGGTCGCGAGCCTGGAAGCCGCGGGCGAGCCGTTGCCGCTCCTCCTGTGGACGCTCGCCGAGGAGCTGCGCCTGCTGATGGCGATCAATGCCGGGCAACGCCCGCGGCGCTTCATCGCGCCCGAGCGCATGGAGCTCCTCAAGCGCACCGCTCGCAAGCACTCGATCGCGACCTTCGACCGCGAGCTCTTGCGGGCCCATGGGATCGATCGCATGATTAAAGGCGTCGGGACCGGCGATCCGTGGTCCGCCGTGGTCGATCTGGCCCTAGGCATCTCCGGACGCGACGTGATGAGCGAAGCCGCATGACATGCCCAACGACCTGAACGCAGCCGAGAGCCTCCGCGCCCTGGTGCGCGCCATGGGAGAGGCGGCGCGCGCCGCGAGCCGCGAGCTCGCGCGCTCTTCCACGGCCGCGCGCAACGGCGCCCTCGAAGCCGCCGCCCGCGCCCTGGTCGAGCGCGAGCAGAAGATCCTCGCCGCCAACGCCCAGGACGTGAAGGCCGCGCGCTCCGAAGGGCGCGACGACGCGTTCATCGACAGGCTCACGCTCACCGCGAAGGCGATCGAGGCCATGGCCGAGGGACTGCGCGAGGTCGCGAAGCTCCCCGATCCCGTAGGCGAAGTGACCGGGCTCGCGTTTCGCCCGTCGGGCATCCAGGTGGGCCGCATGCGCGTGCCGCTCGGCGTGATCGCGATCATCTACGAGT
>JBDTXQ010000383.1:0-3227 GCA_040006115.1 Usitatibacter sp. | reverse complement strand
ATCGTCGTTGAAGTTCGCGATCCGCATGCCCTGATCGAAGCCCGGCGTGCCTTCTGCGAGAGCATATCGCCCGCCCGCCTCGCTCTGCCATCCGTGCTCCGGGGCGTAGCTTGGCGCCGCGTGGATGCCGCCCGCGATCGGCGCGCCGGCATTGCCGCTGTACATGTCGTTCTCGAACCTGTTTCCCGTGCCGACCTGGAAGAAGGCGGAATGTGGCTTCCACAAGTGGTAGATGTTGTTCATCGAGACGGTGTTATTGACGGGATGAGAGTCGCCGGTGCCGCCCACGCCCGCGCCGCCGCCGAGCCCGTAGGCCGATGCGCTTTCGCGCGCCTGCAGCATGGTGTTGTGCAGGAGGTAGCGCCGGCCATCGCCCAGCGATGCGTCGGATCCCGACTTGAAGAAGGGCTGGCGGTCGTCCTGGTCGGAAGACCGTCTCTCATAGAACCGGTTACGGTTGTAGACGTTGCGGAAAATGTATATGGGCCCTGTCGCCACCACCGTCGTCGCAATCCCGGTCGCGGTGCGGTCGATGTAATTGCCCCAGATGCGCACGTTCTTGTTGCCGCCCTCGGACTCGATGCCATCGTCCCATGAATCGGAAAGCCGGTTGCCGTAGATGTCGGAGTCGGCATTGGGAAAGCCGGTCTTCGAGAAATTGTCCTCGCCGCCGATCACGTCGTTGAAGTAGTTTCCGTTGGAGCTGAACATCTCGTTGTGGCGGATCACATGGTTGCCGCCGCAGAAGCTGATCGTCACCGCCTGGGGTCCTTCCGGGTGCCCATCGCTCCAGCTATTGGCGCCGTAGCGGGGGTCGTGGATCCGGTTGCGTTGCAGGGTCACCCGCTCGAGGGTTTCCTCCTCGCAGACGGCGCGAACGCCCGAATCCATTCCGACGCCCCACCGTCCATCGCGCGTGCGGCCCCACCCGCTGATGTCGTTGTCCTCGATCACCACGTCCTTTACATCCGGCGAGATGCGGATCGCGTCCTGCTGCGCGCCCTTCAGCGTGAGTCCGCGGACGATCACGTACGAAGCGTTGACCGTCACGTTGAACCGGGCGTTGTTGCCGGCGTCGAGCGTCGCACCCGCGCCCTCGTAGACTACGTAACCGTCTATCGCGCTGCCGCCGGCAGTGATGTCGAGCGTGGCGGAGCCGCTTTTGACCGTGACGGTCCTTGCGACAGGGAATTGGTTGGGCCACGTCGTGAACGTCGTCGCTCTCACCGAATCGTGGCCGGGGAGATTGAACTGCGCTTCATACTGCGTGCCGGGCAGGAGATTCACGAGACTGCCGCGGCATTCGTTGTCGCGCGCGTCGAACCACATCGCGAGCCCTTGTATCCACGAGCTCCCTCCGACCTTGCGAAACTTGACTTCGCAACCCGTTGCCGCATCCGCTCCCGGGTTCGTCCAGTAAAGGCCGACGGCCTCATACGTCGCGACCGCGCGCGTGCCAGTTGTGGACAATCCCGACTGCGCCCGCGCCGGAAATATGCCGCTCGCGAGGCCGGCGACGAGCACGGCGAGGAATGCTCTCGCGAATGAGCTGGAACGAAGCGTGACGGACGGCGATGATTGCGCGGCTTTGTGCATTGGGAAACTTTCTCGAGAAGCGGAAGCGTCGCAGCCGACGCATTCGTGGCCGAAACGACGCGCGGATGTACGAGATCGGCTACAGGATGTCGCTGGATCCCCCAACCCGCCGTGTTCTTCTTCTTGGCGTCCCGCGATGGAGACCGGGTGGGGAAATGGACGGAATATCGAGGAGGCTCGACTGACCGAGCGCGGAGTATAAGTGAATCGCGGTGGTTGCGGCAACGGGCCGCTTTGCGTCGCCCTCTATTGCACGAGCTGCTGCTCGATGTCGTAGCGGGTCCAAAGCCGGGCGAGGAGCTCGGCGATCACGACGTGGCAGCCGTGCTCGCATTCCGCGGGCTGGCCGAGGTTCCAGTTGGCGGATACGTCGTCGGGCGGGGCGCGCCAATACGGCAGCGGCACCCGGCAACGGGTGCAGGCCATCGGTCGCAACCGCTTGAACTCGCGATCCAGGATCGCGTACAGCTGGGCCGCAGAGATGGTCGATCTTTCCACGGAGGTTTCTTCTTCCAGCCTCGATACGCATTTGGAGGCGCATTCGCGCCAAGCGTTCAATTCGGGGAATTCGCAAGACCGGGCTAAAATGCGAACCCATGCCGAGGGCCGCGTTTCTCATCCTGCTTTTCCTCTTCGCGCCGGCGGCGCGCGCCGAGGCCGGGCCTTCCGTCTTTCTCGAGGATCTCACCTGGACTGAGGTGCGCGACGCGACGGCCGCGGGCAAGACCACCATCATCATCCCCCTGGGCGGTACCGAGCAGAACGGCCCGCACATGGTCCTCGGCAAGCACAACGCGCGCGTGAAGCTCCTGGCAGGGCGCATCGCGCTCGCCCTCGGCAACGCCCTCGTGGCGCCGGTGCTCGCCTATGTCCCCGAGGGCGCATCCAGCCCGCCTACCGCGCACATGCGCTTTCCCGGCACGATCTCGATCACGGAGGCGACCCTCGCGGAGATCCTCGAATCGAGCGCGCGCGGCTTCCGGCTGCACGGCTTCAAGGACATCGTGTTCATAGGCGACCATGGCGGCTACCAGAAGGTGATGGCGCGCGCCGCGGGGGAACTCAACCGCGAATGGGCCAAGACGTCGGTGCGCGCTCACGCGATCGAGGAGTACTACACCGCTGCCGAGAAGGACTTCGCGCAGTACCTGAAGGGCAAGGGCTTCGCTGCCGAGGAGATCGGCACGCACGCGGGGCTTGCTGACACTTCCCTCGCGCTCGCAGTCGATCCGGCCCTGGTGCGCGCCGAGCAAATGAAGGCCGGGAAGGGGAAGGCCGAGGGGGTATACGGCAATCCGGTGCGCGCCAGCGCCGAGCTGGGCCGCGCCGGCCTCGACCTGATCGTCGAGCGCACGGTGGCGGCGATCCGCAAGGCGACGGCGCGCCAATAGTTGTAGCTGCAACGGGCCGTGAAGCGGCCGTGCGCGCGCGCAAGGAGAATCGCGCGGCAGCCTTTCTGGGCCCCATCGCCTAGAATATGGCCTTTACGAGCCGGAGCACCACCCAAAGTGACCCAACAACGATTGCGCGGCGCAATGCTTTGCGCCGCCTTCGGCTTCATTGTTTTCGAAGCCAGCGCCCAAATTCAGCAAGTTCCGGGGATGCCCCCGGTACCGGATCCCAGGAATCTC
>JBDTXQ010000382.1:0-3238 GCA_040006115.1 Usitatibacter sp. | reverse complement strand
ACCTCGTCGTTGAAGTCGTAGCCCGGCGTGTGCAGCGGCGCGCCTTTCGCGGCCGATCCCTGCCCCAGCCAGATATACGCGCCCGGCACGGCGTTCAGCATGAAGGCGAAGTCTTCCGAGGTGAACGCCGGAGCCTCGGCGAGCGTGGCCGTGCCGAGAAGGGCGCGCGCGGCTTCGAGCGCGTGCTGCGCGCAGCCGGCGTCGTTGATCGTCGCGGGATAGTAGCGGTGGTATTCGAGGGTGGCCGTGCATCCGGAGGCCCGTGCCGTTCCCTCGACGACATCGCGCAGCGCGCTTTCGAGGCGATCTTGCACCGCGCCATCGAAAGTGCGCACCGTGCCGGTGATCGAGACCTCGGCGGGCATCACGTTGTGCGAGGCGCCGCCCGAGATGCGCGTGAGCGACAGCACCGCGGTGGCGTTGGGATCGAGGCGCCGGCCCACGAGCGTGTGCGCCGCGGCCACGATCTGCGCGGCGCAAAGGATGGCATCGGGCGACAGGTGCGGCTGCGCGGCGTGGCCGCCGCGGGCGCGCACCGTGATCTCAACGCGGTCCGCTGCCGCCATGATGGCGCCCGGGCGCGTGGCCACCGTGCCCGCGGGAAGCGCGGGCCAGTTGTGCAGCGCGTAGACCTCCGCGCACGGAAACTTCTCGAAGAGGCCGTCCTCGATCATCGCGCGCGCGCCCGCCTTGCCTTCCTCGGCGGGCTGGAAGATGAAATGGATGCGTCCGTCGAAACGGCGCGTCTCGGCGAGATAGCGCGCAGCGCAAAGAAGCATCGCGGTGTGGCCGTCGTGCCCGCAACTGTGCGCGCGGCCCTGGTGCACGCTCTCGTACGCCAGCCCGCTCCTCTCGTGGATCGGCAGCGCATCCATGTCCGCGCGCAGGCCGACGGTGCGCGCGGATCTCCCCGCCTCGAGCACGCCCACGACGCCCGTGCCGCCGATCCCCTCGTGCACGGCGACTCCCCAGGCGCGCAGGCGCTGCGCGACGACCGCGGCCGTGCGCTTCTCCTCGTAGGCGAGCTCGGGGTGCCGATGGATGTCCTGGCGAATTTCCCGCATCTCGGGGGCGAGCTCGTGCATGCGCTCGAGAAGCTGGGCGGCGGAGCTGTCGTTCATGACCTACAGCATCGCACAGGCAGGCGGCAGTGTCCGCTGTATGGGTGCCCGAAACAATGGAGGGGCACTCCCGGAAGGCCCCGTTTCGGCGTATTTCGCCGCGGGCCTTTCGTATGCTCTCGTGGAACAATACCCGTTTCGCCATCCCAGAGGGAGCGCCACGATGATCATCGGAGTGCCGAAGGAAACGAAGGTCCATGAATACCGCGTCGGGCTCACGCCCGCATCCGTGCGCGAGCTCGTGCGGCACGGGCATGACGTCCGCGTCGAAAGCGGCGCCGGCGCGGCGATCGATTTCAGCGACGCGGACTACCGGTCCGCGGGGGCGACGATCGCCTCGGGGCCCGCCGAGCTCTTCGCCGCCGCCGACCTCATCGTGAAGGTGAAGGAACCCCTCGCGCCCGAGCGTGCACGGCTGCGCGAGAACCAGGTCCTCTTCACCTACCTGCACCTCGCGCCCGATCCGCTGCAGGCGAAGGACCTGATCGCGAGCCGCGCGGTGTGCATCGCCTACGAGACCGTGACTTCGCCGGCGGGCGCGCTGCCCTTGCTCGCGCCCATGTCCGAGGTCGCGGGCCGCATGTCGATCCAGGCGGGCGCCAGCGCGCTGGAGAAGTCCCACGGCGGCCGGGGCGTGCTGCTCGCGGGCGTGCCCGGCGTGGCGCCCGCCAAGGTGGTGATCCTCGGCGGCGGCGTGGTCGGCCTCAACGCGGCCCAGATGGCCGTCGGCCTGGGCGCCGACGTGACCGTCATCGATCGGTCGATCGACGTTCTGCGCCGGATCGACGCGCGCTTCGGCGGTGCCGTCAAGACGCTTTACTCGACGCAAGCCGCGATCGAGGCCGAGGCGGTCGAGGCCGACCTGGTGATCGGCGCGGTGCTCGTCGCCGGCGCCGCCGCGCCCAAGCTGATCGAGCGCGCGTTGCTGCAGCGCATGAAGCGCGGCGCGGTGCTGGTCGACGTCGCCATCGACCAGGGCGGATGCTTCGAGACTTCGCGCCCCACCACGCATGACGATCCGACGTACGAGGTCGACGGCATCGTCCATTACTGCGTCGCCAACATGCCGGGGGCGGTGGCGCGCACCTCGACCCTCGCGCTCAACAACGCGACGCTGTCCTTCGTGCTGGCGCTCGCCGACAAGGGCTGGAGGAAGGCGTTGCGCGAGGACGCGCATTTCCGCGACGGGCTGAACGTCGCCGCCGGCAAGGTGACGCACCGTGCCGTCGCCGAGGCGCTCGGGCTCGCGTATTCGCCCGCGGAGGCCGCGATCCTCGCCGAGGCCGCGTGACATCCCCCGGGCTCGTCCGCGTCCATCGCTACGTGGCGCTGGGCCTGGGCGCGCTCATCGTGCTGATGGGGCTGACGGGCGCCTCGCTCGTCTTCCGCGCAGAGCTCACGGCGGTGTTCACGCCCGCGGTGAAAGTCTCGCGCGAGCCGGTCTCGGCGGGCGAGTACCAGCGCATCCTCGCGGCCGTGCGCCGCTCCGAGCTCGACGCGAGCTCGCTGGACATCGTGCCGTCGGGGCGTCCAGAGCGCGCCGTCGAGGTGATCGTTTACCGATCGGGTCCCGATCGCTACCTGTTCGTCGATGCCCACGACGGCGCCGTGGTCGCGGACAGCGATCGCGACTGGCTGCCGTTTGCCGTGCTCTTCCAGTTGCACCAGCGCTTCATGCTGGGCAAACCGGGGGGATACGCCGTCGGAGTCACGGGGTTCGCGCTCGTGTTCATGGCGATCAGCGGCCTCGTGTTGTGGTGGCCGCGGAAGCTCAAGTACGCGTTCCGCATTCGCTGGGATGGCAATCGCCTCGCGGTGAGCTACGACCTGCACCGCTGCGCCGGCGCGGCGTTCGCGCTCCTGCTGATCGTGAACGCGGTTATCGGCATCTCGATGGCCTTCGATGAGGCGTCGCCGGCGCTGGTGAACCGCATAGCGGGCAGGGACGGGCCGCGGATTCCCGCGGCGACGTCGAACGCCCTCGCGTCGGGAAGGCCCCTCGACGAGATCGTCGCCGCGGCCGAGCGCGCCTTTCCCGGAGGGAGCGTGAGCCGCATCGCCATCCGCGCCGGCAACGCGCCCGTAGTCGTGAGAAAGCGCCTCGCAACGAACAATGA
>JBDTXQ010000381.1:0-3267 GCA_040006115.1 Usitatibacter sp. | reverse complement strand
CGATCTTGCGGCGGCGCGCGAGGAAGGGCTCGCGCCAGTTCACCGGGTAGTAGTTCCATTCGCGCTGGTGCTTCTCGTAGCCGTCGCGCTCGAGGGCGTCGAGGATGGCGCGCGAAAGGCCCTCGCGCTTCTCGCCGGCCACCACCCGCACTTTCCACGCCTGGATGTTGCTGCCGCTCGCGGCGCGGCTTGCGACGGTGAGCACCGCCTCGGCCTCCTCGCGCGCGACCGGCGTCGGCAGGAAAGCGCGCACGGAACGGCGCGTAAGCAACGCCTCTTCGGCGTTCAGCGCTTCACGCTTCATGGAATCGACTTCTCCTGGAGCCAGAGTGCGGCGGGGAACATTGCCGGACTGTTGTGACTTTGTCCGTTTGTCCGTACAATATGCCCCATGCGTGGCCGACCTGTCAATGCCGAAGCTCCCGCGACCGGCGAGGCGTTCAGCTCGCGGCCCTCCTCGCGCTACTCGACGCTTGCGCGCCTCCTCGCCGCGGAGATCGAGTCGGGGCGCTACAAGGTGGGCGAGCGCATCCCGACCGAGTCCGCGCTGCAGCAGCGCTTCGACGTGAGCCGCCACACCGTGCGCGAGGCCCTGCGCGAGCTGAAGACGCGCGGGCTCGTCAGCGCCCGCGCCGGCATCGGCACCGTGGTGCGCGCCAAGCCCGCGGCGAGCCGCCTGATGATGGGCATCGGCACGCTCTCCGAGCTGATCCAGTTCGTGGCGGCGACGCGCACGCGCCTGATCGAGCGCCGCGACGTGATCGCGACCGCGGAGCTCGCGCGCCGCCTCGGATCCAAGCCCGGCCAGCAATGGGCCGAGGCGTCGGTGCTGCGCTTCCTCCCCGACGAGCACCTGCCGGTCTCCGTCATGTCGCTCTACGTCCGGCCCGAGCACGCAGACGTCCTCGGCATGACCGACCGGGCGAAGCAGCCGGTCTTCACCCTCCTCGAGCGGCAACACGGCGTGCGCGTGGCCGAAGTGAGGCAGCAGATCGTCGCCGTGCACCTCTCCAGGCCCGCCGCCCGCGCCCTCGACGCCCGCACCGGCAGCCCCGCCCTCGAGATCACGCGCCAGTACCTCGACGCGCAGGACCGCGTGGTGCTGGTGAGCGTCGGCCAGTACCCAAGCGATCGCTACAGCCACGACACCAAGTTCCGCATCCAGAGCGAATAGGACTCCCTCATGAAGCCGCTATCCGGTGTACGCATCCTTTCCGTCGAGCAGTTCGGCGCCGCCCCGTACGGCACCATGTTCCTCGCCGACCTCGGCGCCGAGGTGATCAAGGTGGAGAACGCCGCGATCGGCGGCGACCCGGCGCGCAAGACCGGCCCCTACATGCTGGGCGCCGGCGACAGCGAGTATTTCCAGACCTGGAACATGAACAAGAAGAGCGTGGCGCTCGATCTGAAGACCGACGAGGGCCGCGCCGCCCTCGCCCACCTCATCAAGGATTCCGACGCGGTGGTGAATAATCTCCGAGGCGACCTCGCGGCGAAGATGGGCCTGGACTACAAGACGCTCGCCAAGATCAAGCAATCGATCGTGTGCATGCACATCTCCGCCTACGGGCGCGACAACGAGCGCGCGTCGTGGCCGGGCTACGATTATCTGATGCAGGCGGAGGCGGGATTGATGCACCTGACCGGTGAGCCCGGAGGGCCGCCCGCGCGCATCGGCGCGCCCTCGATGGTGGACCACGTGACGGGATTGACCGCGATGGTGGGCCTCCTCTCGGCGATCATCTCCGCGCGCTCCACCGGCAAGGGCTGCGACGTGGACACGTGCCTCTTCGACTGCGCCTTGCACCAGCTCGGCTATACCGCGATCTGGTATCTGAACGAAGGCCACCAGTCGGTGCGCCAGTTCCGCAGCGCGCACTTTTCGGTCGCGCCGGTGCAGACCTTCCCGACCGCCGACGGCTGGATCTTCCTCATGTGCATGACCGACAAGTTCTGGGATGCGCTCCTCGCCACCTTGCAGCTCCCCGCGATCAAGGCCGACGCGCGCTTCGCCACGCAGGCGGCACGCCAGGAAAATCGCGAGGTGCTGACCGAGAAGCTCGACCACGAATTCCGCAAGCAGCCGACCAGGCACTGGATGACGGTGCTCGCGGGCGTGCTGCCGGTCGCCCCGGTCCACGACATGGAGCAGGCGCTCGAGAATCCGTTCCTGCGCACGACCGACATGGTGCGCAACGTGCCGCACCCCGCGCGCGCCGACATGCGCGTGCTCTCCAACCCGATCAAGATCAACGGCAAGCGCCTCGACCAGCAGGTGTGCTCGCAGGTGGGGGCGGACAATGAGGAGTACCTCGCGGCAGCCGCGATGCGCTCGTAGCGAGGGGGCGCTGCATCAGCGCTTGTCCGGATACCAGAATGCGGTGGTGGCATCGCGTTTCTTGAGCGATCCGCGGCCGCGCACGCCGATCTTCAGGCAGAGCCACACGAAATGGCCGAATCCATGGCTTTCGAGCTTGCGCGAGGACGAGGTCACGTACGAACGCAGCGTGACGAAGCGTCCGTGGCGTTTCAGCGCCTGGCTGAAAAAGATCTCCTCCGCGGCGAAGTAGGTCTCGTCGAAACCGCCCGCCTTCTCGAAGGCCTCGCGCGTGCAATAGACGAAGCAGCCCGCGGCCAATTTGGCGATGCGGAAGACTGGCACGAATATCACCATCAACGCGGTGAGCCACCAGCGGGAGGGTTCCATGCGCACCGGCGCGCCACCGCCCACCGCGCCCGCGCGCAGCGCCGCCACCGCTTCGGCGATGAGGGGCCCGTTCACGCGCGTATCGGCGTCGACGAAGATCAGCATGTTCCCGGACGAGGCGCGCGCCCCGGCGTTGCGCGTGCCGGCGATCTGGCGCTTGTGCACGGTGACCACGCGCGCGCCGTTGCGCTCGGCAATCTCCGCGGTCGCGTCGGTCGAGGCGTCGTTGGCCACCACGATCTCGTCGAGCTCGCCCGCCGCGCGCGCCGACGCGTGGATCGCCTGCAGCGTCGGCTCGAGGTATTTCTCCTCGTTGTAGGCGGGGACGACGAACGAGATCACTTCATCTCGTTTTCGATGTGGGCGCGCACGATGGAATCGAAATCGCGGTCGGCCTTGAAGCCCATGGCCTCGGCGCGCTCGGTGCGGAACTTCACCGGCCACGTCTTCACGATGCCCTGGATGCGCGCATCCGGCGTGAAGCGCACGCGCTTCACCGCATCGGCGCCGGCCACGCGTCCCATGGCGTCGATCATCTCGCGCACCGAAAGCGTGATTCC
>JBDTXQ010000380.1:0-3281 GCA_040006115.1 Usitatibacter sp. | reverse complement strand
GGCTTCGTGGTGGGCACGAGCTTCGACAACAAGGTGATGCCTTTCCTGCGCTATCGCACCGGCGACCTCGCGATGCTGAGCGACCATGCGCACCCCGAGCTTCCCGGTTATCCCGCGTGCGAGCGCATCGTCGGGCGCCTGCAGGAATTCATCGTCTGCCGCGACCAGCGCCTCGTGTCGATCACGACGATCGGGGTCGCGCACTTCCCGGAGCTGGCGGAAGTGGAGACCATACAGTACCAGCAGGATTGCCCCGGCAAGCTCGTGCTGAAGGTGGTCGCCGACCACAAGCTCACCGGCGAGCAGACCGCGCGCATCGCCGCCGCGGTGGCCGCGAAGACGCAGGGCGGCTGCGACGTGGAGGTGGCGCAGGTCGAGTCGATCGCGCGCACGCCGCGCGGCAAGGCCCGCATGCTGGTGCAGAACCTCGACATCCGCCGCTATTTCGGCGCGGCGACGGAAGCCTGATTCCCCGGAGATTGCATGATCCAAACCCCCGTCATCCTCCTCCTTGGACCCCATCGCGGCGCGGTTAGCGGCGTGAGCACCCACGTGAACCTCCTCATGGATTCGAGCCTCGCGGACGACTTCGAGGTGGTCCACTTCCAGGTTGGCAGCGAGGGCCGCGACGAGAATGCCTTCACGCGCCTCGCGCGCCTCGTGCTGAGCCCGATCTTCCTCACCGCCACGATCATCTTCCGCCGCGTGTCGCTGGTGCACGTGAACACCTCGCTCAATTCGCGCGCCTACTGGCGCGACATCGGCTACGTGGCGGTGGCGAAGCTCCTCGGCGCGCGCGTGGTCTACCAGGTGCACGGCGGCGAGCTCCCGCAGCGCTTCTTCGCGGGAAAAAAGCTTCTTACCGCGTTCCTGCGCTTCACCCTCAAGGCGCCCGACCTGGTGCTCGTTCTCGCGCAGTTGGAGCTCGAGGCCTACCGCAATTTCGTTCCCGAGCAGCGCGTGGTGGCGCTGCCCAACGGCATCGATTGCCGTCCTTTCGGCGCGGCGCCGGTCTTCGAGACGCAGCCCGGGCAGCCGCTTCGCCTCGTCTACATCGGGCGCCTCGCGCGCGAGAAGGGACTCTACGAGACGCTGCAGGGCATGCGGCTTGCGCATGAGCTGGGCGTCGATGCGCGCCTCGTGATCGCGGGCAACGGCGCCGAGGAGTCGCGCTTGCGCCGTTACGCGCAGGCGCTCGGCATCGCGGCACGCATCTGCTTCGTGGGGCCGGTATTCGGCAACGACAAGGTGAAGCTCCTCGCGGGAGCCGACGTGATGATCCTCCCCAGCTACAGCGAGGGACTTCCCTACGCGCTCCTCGAGGCGATGGCGGCCGGCATTCCGGTGATCACGACCCCCGTCGGCGCGATTCCCGACGTGGTCACCGACGGCATCCACGGCTTCCTCGTGCCGGCGCGCGACGGCAAGGCGATCGCCGGATCCCTCGCGCTCATGGCGGGCGATCGCGAGCGCCTTGGCTGGATGAGCCGCGCATGCCGTCGCCGCGTCCGCGCCGCGTTCTCGATCGAGCGCCTGGCGCAGGAGCTCTCGCTTCACTACGCGCAGCTCTGCGGCCACGCGCAGGTCGCCGGCACGGCGGCCCCTCGCATCCCCACCACCGGCAGCATTCCGGGGACGAGCCGTCCCGTTGCCGAACGCATCCTCGGGCGCAAGGTCTAGGACCATGTGCGGAATCGTCGGCGCCATCACATCCCCGCAGAGCGGCGTCACGCGCGAGACCATCGAGCGCATGCTCGACTCCATCGCGCACCGCGGCCCCGACGGCCACGGCACCGCGGAATTCTTCACCGCCGGCGGACAGCGCGTGCTGCTCGGCCATCGCCGCCTCGCGATCATCGATCCCGAGGGCGGCAAGCAGCCGATGCTCGACGCCGAGGCCGGGCTCGCCATCACCTTCAACGGCGAGATCTACAACTTCCGCGAGCTGCGCGAAGAGCTGAAGGCGTGCGGCTACGCGTTCACCGTCCATTCCGACACCGAGGTGCTGCTGCGCGCCTACCAGCATTGGGGAGACAAGGTGGTCGAAAAGCTGCGCGGCATGTTCGCCTTCGCCATCTGGGACGCGAAAAACCAGCGCCTCTACATGGCGCGCGACCGCTTCGGCGAGAAGCCGCTCTTCCTGCGCGAAGAGGGCGAGAGCCTCTACTTCGCCTCGGAGATCAAGGCGCTCCTCCAGCTGCCCCACGCGAAGCCCGGCGTGAACCTCTCGGCGGTGTGGGACTTCCTCGCCTTCCGCTACGTGCCCGGGCCGAAGACGCTCCTCGAGGGGATCCGCAAGTTGAATCCCGGCACCTGCGCCACGTGGGAGAAGGGAAGGCTCACGGAGCGGCGCTACTGGAGCGCTCCCGACCGCGAGTCCCCGCCCGAGAAAACGCCGCCGCGCGACGTGGTGGAAACGTTCCTCGGCCGCCTCGAGGACGCGGTCAAGCTGCAGATGGTGAGCGACGTGCCGTTCGGCGCGTTTCTCTCCGGGGGCCTCGACTCCTCCACCATCGTGGCGCTGATGACCCGCCACAACAGCAACGTGCGCACGTTTTCCGTGGGCTTCGGTGAGGGCGGCTACAGCGAGCTCGCCTACGCCAACGTGGTGGCGCGCCACTTCGGCACCCAGCACCACGAGCTCACCGTGAATTTCGATGACATCGTCGCCAACCTGCCGAAGCTGGTGGGCTACCGCGATGCCCCGGTCTCCGAGCCCTCCGACATCCCGATCTACATGCTCGCCAAGGAAGCGTCGAAGAGCGTGAAGATGGTGCTCACGGGGGAGGGCAGCGACGAGGTGCTGGGCGGCTATCCCAAGCACGTGTACGAGCGCTTCGCGCACGGCTACCAACAGCTGGTGCCCGGCTACATCCGCCACAACCTCATCGAGCCGCTCACGCAGTCGCTGCCCTACGGCTTCCGGCGCGCGAAGACCGCGATCACCAACCTGAACATCGAGGACTGGCCGGAGCGCTACGCGCGCTGGTTCGGCGCGTGCAACAACGCCGAGCGCGAGAAGCTCACGACGCTGCGCGGCAACGGGCACGCGGAAAACCTCCCGCCCTTTGACGCGGACCCCAACTCCAGCACGCTGCGCCGCATCCTCTACGCCGACCAGACGAGCTGGCTTCCGGACAACCTGCTCGAGCGCGGCGACCGCATGAGCATGGCGGCCTCGATCGAGTCGCGCGTGCCGTTCCTCGACCATGAGCTCGCCGCGTATGTCTCGTCGCTTCCCGACAGCTATCGCGTGAAGGGCATGAAGACCAAGTGGATCC
>JBDTXQ010000379.1:0-3297 GCA_040006115.1 Usitatibacter sp. | reverse complement strand
CGAAGTACGGCGCGATCATCAAGGCCGGCGCGCACGACAGCGAGATGGTGCGCGCCCTGGGGTACAACCTGGCGCGGCTGCGCCTGGCGGTATTCGCGCTCGGCTCCGCCCTCGCGGCCGTGGCCGGCATCGTGATGGCGCCCATCTGGGGAATCCGGCCGCACGTGGGCGTGGACGCCGTGGTGCCCGCGTTCCTCATCATCGTGCTGGGCGGCGTCGGCAGCTTCTGGGGCGCGGTGCTCGCGGGCGTGCTGGTGGGAATCGTGGTGGGCCTCACCGGGGCCTACGCGTCGGAGTGGTCCCTCATGTCGATGTACCTCCTCTTCATCGCGGTGGTGACCGTGCGCTCGCGCGGCCTCTTCGGGAAGAAGAGCGCGCTCGACGCATGAGCCGATTTCGTCCAAGCTAGCAGGCGAAGTCCGACTCGAAAGATCCATGGTCCTCACCGGAAAGACGGCGGTAGTCACGGGCGCGGCGGGAACGATGGGCCTTGCGGTGGTGCGCGCCCTCCTCGAGGACGGCGCCCAGGTCGCGCTGGTCGACATCGACGCGCTGCGCATGGATAGCCTGGTGCGCTTCCTGCGCGGCACCACGGTGGCGGTCGCCTGCGACATCGCCGACCCAGGGGCCGTGCGCCAGGCGCACCAGCAGATCGAGAAGCTGCTGGGACCGGTGGATGTGCTCGTCAACAACGCGGGCATCCTCTCCAACAACAAGGCCGAGGCGACCGACGAGGCCGAGTGGCGCCGCGTGATGGCGGTGAACGTCGACGGCGCCTTCTACTGGTCGCGCGCGGTGCTGCCGTCCATGAGGAAGCGGGGCTGGGGAAGGATCGTGAACGTCTGTTCGCTCGCCGCCAAGACCGGCGGGCTCACCGCCGGCACCGCCTACGCCACCTCGAAGGGCGCCATGACCTCGCTCACGTTTTCGCTGGCGCGCGAGACCGCGTCCGAAGGCGTGACCGTGAACGGCGTGTCGCCCGCCTACGTGAAGACGCCGATGATCACCGAGCATCTCACCGAAGCGCAGCGCCGCCAGCTCCTGTCGCAGATTCCCGTGGGCCGGTTCTGCGAGCCCGAGGAGTTCGCGCACGCCGTTCGCTTCCTCACCTCGCCGCTCGCCGGCTTCATCACGGGCGAGATCCTCGACGTGAACGGCGGCCTGCACATGGACTGATGGGGTGGACCTCTTCGACCTGAAGGGCAAGCGCGCATTCGTGCCAGGCGGGTACGGTGGCATCGGCGCGGCTATCGCGCGCGGCCTGGCCGAGGCGGGCGCGAGCGTGGCGGTCGCGGGACGCAGCGCGGAGAAGGCCGGCGCCCTGGCGGCGCGGCTCGCGGCCGAAGGCCACCAGGCCTGGGGGCTCGCGATGGAGGCGAACGACGTGGCCAGCATTCGTGCGGCGGTCGACGCGGCGGCTCGCTCCATGGGCGGGCTCGATCTGCTGGTGAATTGCGTAGGCTTCAATCGCGAGGAGAAGCTCGCCGAGGTGAGCGTGGACGCCTTCGACGAGATCTATCGCGTGAACCTGCGCTCGGCGATGTTCGTCGCCCAGGCGGCGGCCACCCACCAGATCGCGGGTGGCCGCGGCGGAAAGCAGGTGCACCTGCTCTCGGTGCGCTCCATGCTCGGCATGCGCGGTTACGGCTACTCGGCCTACTGCGCCACCAAGGGCGCGCTGGTGATGCTGGTGAAGCAGCACGCGCTCGAGCTCGCGGAGCACGGCATCACCGTGAACGGGATCGCGCCTACCGTCGTGCTTACCGATGCCGCCGGCAAATGGAAGTCGGATCCCGGCCGGTGGGAGAAGCTCCTCGAGCGCATCCCCCTGGGACGCGTCGCCGATCCGGTCGACATCGTCGGCTCCGCCGTGTTCTTCTGCTCGCGCGCGTCGGACTTCGTCACCGGCCAGGTCCTTTACTTGGATGGCGGCATCACGGCGAGCCAATAGGCCTGCGGCGGGCTCTGTTTCTTGTTTGGCCTGCGCATGTCGGACTCGTCCGACAGGCGTATCGGAATTGTCGGGCAACTCGCTTCAAGAGGGCCGACAGACCCCCTCTCGCACGTCCCACGATGATGGCTCACCTCGGACTGCGCATATGAGCGCAGCCGCTTCCATCACGGAGGGACCATGAGGCGAGCCATCCTGGTTGCGCTGGGTACCGGGACCATCATCGCCAGCGCGGCAGCGCTTGGAATCGGCGTGGCGCTGACACCGGAAACACAGGCAAGGCCGCTGGACCGCGGCGCGTATCAAGCGGCCCTGGCGAGAATCGAAGCGGCGCGCCCGCATGCGTTGGCGCGCTGCGAGGATGCAGAAGCAAGCGGCAGGGAGCTATGCCGCGCGCAGACCGGCGCCAACGAGACCGTCCGCATCGCGGACCTCGAGGCGAGCCTGCGGCGCACTCAGGAATCCTCTCGCAATGCCCAGCGCGCGCGCATCGCGGCGCGCTATGTGGTCGCGCGCGCCGCTTGCGCAACGCTCGGCGGAATGAAGCGGGATCGTTGCCTGATCACCGCGCACGCAACCCGGGGCCGCGCCCTTCTCGAAGCCGCGGCGCCCTACGAGACGAGAACCTGATGACCGCGCTGCACCGCTACACCTTGTTGATGATCGTCGCCGTCCTCGCCGCCCTGCTGGGCGGCTGACACCCGGCCGGCTACGGCGCGGGCACCGCGCTTCGGGCGTAGCCCGCGCCCATCAGCGCGTGCAGGAGCACGATCGCGCACGTGAACACGATGAGCGCGCCCGACTGGTGGAGCGCTGCGAGGGGGACGGGCACCCGCAGAAGAAGCGTCGCGATGCCGATCGAGATCTGCAGCGCCACGGCGGCGACGAGCGCGTGGCTCCAGGAGCGCGCGCGCGGCGCCACCGCGCCGTCGGCCCCGATGCGCCACCACAACGCGATCACCACCACCGCGATCAGCAGAGCAAGCACGCGATGGTTGAACTGCACCGTCGCCATGTTGTGGATCAGGTTCATCCACCAGGGATTGATGACGAGGATCTCCGCGGGGAGCCACTCGCCGTTCATCCGGGGGAACGTGTTGTACGCATAGCCCGCCTTGATCGCGGCCACCAGTGCGCCCGAGAGCACCATCGCGAAGACGAGCGCCGCGAGGGTGGCCGAGTGTCGCACGAGGCTGCGCCGCGCGGGCGCAGCGGGCGCGCACATGAGGCCGAGCGCTACCCACAGCATCGAGGCGAAGATCAGGAAAGCGAGCCCCAGGTGCGCTGCGAGGCGCACCGAGCTCACGCGAGGGTCGTCCACGAGGCCGCTCTTCACCATATACCAG
>JBDTXQ010000378.1:0-3324 GCA_040006115.1 Usitatibacter sp. | reverse complement strand
GTTGGCGGCGGTGCGGCAATGCTCCACGATCAGGGACACCTCGCGGGCGAGCGCCACGGGCGCGCGCACCTTGCCGTCGAGCACTTCGCCGATCCACTGCGCGGTTGCCGCGGCGTCGCGCGAGGGCAGCGCGAAGTCCGCGTCGCCCTCGCCGATCAGGTGCGTGACGGGAGCGGCGTCGGCGCGCATCTCCTCGATGGGCTGGGGCGCGTGCAGCCGGACCACCGCTTCTCCCTCGACGCCGCGCATGAGGAAGACGTTGGCGGGAGCGGCGGTAAAGTAGTCGCGCAGCAGCTTCATGAAATCGGGATGGGTCACGGCGATGAGCCGGCACGCGGCGTTGGGGCCCACCCCGTTGGGGATAATGAGCTTGGCGAGCGTGTGGCCGCTGTTGCGCACGCCCGTGGCCATGCGCACGTCGATCAGCTTCGCGAGGTCGGGCGACATCACGTCCACCGGCACGCAGGCGAGCTTGTGCGCGTCGAGCCGCTCCTCGGCCTCGTCGGTGCTCGCGACCGCGCGGTGGCCGAGGAGCTCGAGGATCTCGAAGGTGCCGACGCGCGTCGCTTCCTGGTGCACGCCGTGGATCACGACCGGCACATCTTCGCGGGCGAGCAGGAGGGCGAGGAGGGGCACGAGGTTGGCGATCTTTCGCGCTCCGTTGTAGCTCGGGATGAGCACCGGAATGGCGCGCCGTGCGGGCAGCTCCATCGGCCGGATGTGGGGCTGGAGGGCATCCATCATCCCGGAGAGCTCCTCCAGGCTCTCGCCCTTCACGCGCAGCGCCACGAGGAGCGCGCCGAGCGCCACGTCGGCGAGCTCGCCCGCGAACACCGCCGAAAAAAGAGTGCGGGCCTCGGCGCGCGTGAGGTCGCGGGCGCCGTTCTTGCCGCGCGCGAGCTCCTTCAGGTAGGGCTTGGGATCGAACATCGCGATATTCTGGCCTCCCTGCCGCCGTTTCGCTATCCGGAATGCGGAAAATTCGGCAGATTGGCCCCGGGTCGCGTGATATCTTGCATTCGTAGTTCAACCCGTTGGAGGCAATATGTCTACGAAGGAAAGATCGAAGCAGGACGGCGAGCTCTCCGAGCAGCAGCTCGACAAGGTCGCGGGTGGCCAGGAAGTGCGCAAGATGGAGACCATCTACGTGACGGCCAAGCGCCCGGATAAGGTCGTCAAGATGGAAACGATCGTCGTGACGGCAGCGCGCGACAAGCCGGACATCGCGGGCACCAAGCTCGCGCAGGCCGACACCAAGACCAAGAAAAACTAGCTTTGCGCGTGTGATGGGCCCCGGCAGGGTGCCGGGGCTTTGTCTTTCTAGGCGACCTGCCGCGCGAGCATCGCGCTGAAAGGTCCGCTCTCGGCGGCGAGCGCAGCGAAAGTGCCCTGCTGCACGATGCGCCCGCGCTCCAGCACCACGATGCGATCGGCATTGCGGACCGTGTTCAGCCGGTGCGCGATCACCACCCGTGTCGCCTGCAGCGCGGCGAGCTCACGCAGCACCGTCGCCTGCGAGATGTTGTCGAGGGCGCTGGTCGCCTCGTCGAAGAGGATCACGCGCGGGTTGCCCACCAGGGCGCGCGCGATCAGCACCCGCTGGCGCTGGCCTCCGGAAAGGGTGCTCAACCCTTCGCCCACCACGGTGTAGAGGCCCATCGGCATCGCCTCGATGTCGCGGGCGAGGCCCGCGCGTCGCGCCGCGTCGGAGGCCGCTTCCACGCCCAGCGGATTCGCTCCCACGATGTTTGTAAGGATATCGCCGGCCCAGAGCTTGCCGCCCTGCAGCACCGTGCCCAGGCGTTTCCTGAGATACCTCACGTCGAGCTCTCGCAGGTCCGAGCCGTCGTAGCGCACCGCGCCGGTGGCGGGCGTCTCGAACCCGAGGAGGAGGCGCAGCAGCGTGGATTTTCCCGAGCCGCTCGTGCCCACGATGGCGACGAATTCGCCGGGCGCGATCGCGAGGTCGATGTCGTGCAGCACCGTCGGCCCGCCCGGATAGGCGAAGCTCGCGTGCTCGAGGCGGATCGCGCCGCGCGGCTCGTGCTGCGCGCCGGCCGCGCCCGAATCCTCGGGCTGGGTCTCGAGGATGGGGCGCGCGCGGTCCCACACCGGCTTCAGGTTCACCAGGTCGAGCGCCGTGGAGACGAGCGCATGCACGCCGCCCAGCAGCGCGAAGAGCGCCGCGTGGAACGCGACGAAATCGCCGGTGGTCATCTTCGAGGTGGGCGCGAGGCGCCAGGCGAGGAAGAGGACGAGGATCGTGGCCGCGGGCTGCAGCACGTTCAACGCGACCGACTCCCAGTTGGAGAGGCGCGCGCTCACGCCGTTGAGGTTGCGGAAATGATGGTACTTCGCGTACCACTCGCGAAACGCGCGCGGCTCGGCGGCGCTCGCGCGCAGCTTCGCGATGCCGGCGAAGATCTCGAACTGCATCGCCGAGAGCTTGCCGTCCATGGACTCGATCTTCGGGCCGACGCGCAGGCGCGCCAGGCCGATCACGGTCGACACCGCGATCACCACCAGCACGATGCCCGACGCGGCGAGCGTGAGCGCCGGGCTGTAGGCGATCATCAGCGCCACGTTGGAGAGCAGGAAGAGCGAGGTGATGAAGGTGCCGATGGTGGACCCGGTGATGGTGCGCTGGATGGTGTTCACCGAGCCCATGCGCAGCGCGAGGTCGCCGCTCGCGAAATCGCGGAAGAAGTGCGCCGGGGCGCAGATCACCCGGTCGACGAGCGCGGCCTGCATGGCGACGCCGATGCGCGACTCGAAGCGCAGGATGGCCAGCGCCCGCAGCACCTCGAGCGCGATCACCGAGACCCCGGCGACGGCGAGGCCGGCGATGATCGCCTGCACGGTCTGCGCCGCGTTCGAGGGAATGGCGCGGTCGATGAGCCAGCCGGTGGCCACCGGCGTGAAGAGGCCCACGAGGGCCGCGACGAATCCGGCGATGAGGAGGAGGATCAAGTCGCGCCCGCCGTGGCGCGCGGCGAAGCGCAGCATGTCCTTCGCCCCGAGGGAGCGCGCCGCGAAGCGCCGGTAGAAGCTGAACGCGAAGGGCGAGAGGCGCGAGGCGACGGACTCGTCAACCTTCCATTCGACGGTTTTGCCGGTTTCCGCGTCGGTCGCGCGCATGCGATATCCGCCGAGGAACGGGATGAGCGCGACCCACCCCGTGCCCGCGGCGAGCGACGGGTTCGCCATCGGCGTGGGCCCGCGCGGCGCGCGCCGGCGGTCGGCGACGCGCGCGATCATCGGCCCGCCCGCCTGCCGCCACCATCCCGCGTCCAGCAGCACGCGCCGCGAGCGCATGCTCGCCGG
>JBDTXQ010000377.1:0-3327 GCA_040006115.1 Usitatibacter sp. | reverse complement strand
CGATCGCGTCGCGCACCTCGCGGAAGGCGTTGGCCACCGCCTTCTGGTAGAGCTCCGCCGCTTCGCGCGTGCGCGCGTCGGCGAGGTCTACGCCGCCCTGGATCTGGCCCGCGGCGAAGAGCGGCTGCAGCAGTCCCCCGGCGATGTTCCAGGTGCGCGCCGGTCCGCTGAAGAGATCGCCAAGCGACTGGCTCTCCCCGCCGTAGAAGCCGGTGAGCGAAATCTTCGGGAAATACGCGGCGCGCGCGACGCCGATGCGCGCATTGGCGGCATGCAGCATCGCCTCCGCCCGGCGCAGGTCGGGACGGCGCAGGAGGAGATCGGAGGGCACATCCGCGGGAATCTCCACCACGGTGGGCGTCACCGGCGTGCCGCGATCGACGCGCGCCTCGTAGACCTCGCGCGGCGTGCGGCCGAAGAGGAGCGCGAGGGCGCCTTCCTGGCGCACGCGCGCGAGGCGCAGCACCGGCACCAGCGCCTCGCTCACGCGAAGGTCCGCCTCGACCTGGCGATACTCGAGCTCGGACGCGACGCCGGCGTCGAAGCGAAGCTTCTGCAGGTCGAGCGCCTTGTGCCGCCCGAGGAGGGTGCGCTCCGTGACCTCGGTGCGCCGGTCGAGGGCCTGCAGCGCGAAGTAGCCCCGCGCCACGTCGGCGATGAGCGAGGCGCGCACGGCGTCTCGTCCCGCCTCGCTCGCGAGGAGGTCGGCGCGCGCCGCTTCCGTGGCGCGCCGGTACTTGCCCCAGAAATCGATCTCCCACGAGAAGCGCAGCACCAGGCGGTTGTCGGTGGTGATCGCCTCGCGCTGTAGCGGGACCGATCCGAGCGACGAAGCGCGCGTGCGCGAGCGTGTGGCTTCCACGCCCGCGGACGGGCGCTGGTCGGCGCGCGTGGCGACGAGCTGCGCGCGCGACTGGTCGATGCGCTCGGCAGCGGCGCGCAGGTCGCGGTTGGCGGCGAGCGCCTCGTCGACCATGCGGTCGAGCACCGGGTCGTTGAACACGGACCACCAACGCTCGGGCGCGGGGACGCTGCCCTGCGCGGCGCCATAGTCCTTCGGCAGGTCGAGATCGGGGCGCGCGTAGCCCGGGCCCACGGTGCAGCCGGCCAGGAACATCGCCGCGAAGGCGATGGCGATGATCAGGAAGGCGAGGACGGGACCGCCGCCCGACGGGTTGCGCTCAGTCATCGGAGCCCTCCGTGCGCTTGGGCCGCGTAGTCGAATTGGCCACCCCGTCGATGTGCATCTCGCGGTGGTGCTTCGCCTCGTCCTTCAATTCCTGGCTGGAGCGCGGCTCGCCGAACTTCCTCTGCGTGATGAGCTTGTAGAAGAAGGGCACGAAGAAGATGGCGAGGAAGGTGGCTGCGAGCATGCCGCCCATCACGCCGGTGCCCACAGAGTGGCGCGCGCCCGCGCCGGCGCCGGACGAGAATGCGAGCGGCGACACGCCGAGGATGAAGGCGAGGGAGGTCATGAGGATCGGACGGAAACGCAGCCGCGCGGCCTCGACTGCCGCCGCCGAATAGGACATGCCTTCCTGCGTCTTCAGCAGCGCGAACTCGACGATCAGGATGGCGTTCTTCGCGGCGAGCCCCAACAGCGTCACCAGGCCGATCTGGAAGTACACGTCGTTGGTGAGCGGCGCGCGGCCGAGGAGCGGCACGAAGACCAGGTTGTTGATCCAGATGGCGGCGAGCGCCCCGAAGGTGCCGAACGGAAGCGCCAGCATCACTGACAAGGGCAGGGACCAGCGCTCGTACTGCGCGGCGAGGATGAGGAACGCCATGAAAGCGCCCGCCGCGAGCGCGATGAGCGACGATCCGCTGGACTTCTTCTCCTGGTACGAGGCGCCGCTCCAGTCGAAGGAGAAGTCGGACGGCAGCACCTCCTTCGCCACTTTCTCGATCTTCTCGAGGACCTGCCCCGAGCTCACGCCGGGGGCGCCCGAGCCGAGGATGGTGACCGCCGGAAGGTTGTTGAATCGCTCGAGCGTGTCGGGGCCGCTCGTGTACTTGACCTCGGCGAGCGCGCGGACCGGAACCATCTCGCCGCGCTCGCTGCGCACGTAGATGTTGCCGACGTCCTCGGGACGCTTGCGAAAGCGCGACTCGGACGACATCAGCACCTGCCACGTGCGCCCGTACTTGTTGAAGTCGTTCACGTAGTAAGTGCCGAGCGTCGCGGCGAGCGCGTTGAAGACCTCGTCGATCGGCACCCCGAGCGCCTTGGCCTTCTCCCGGTCGACGTCGACGTAGAGCTGCGGAACGTTGGGCCGCCAGAACATCTGCGCCTGCGCGATGCCCGGCTCCTTCATGGCGCTGCCGATGAACATCTGCGATACCTGCGCGAGGCGCTGCGCGCCGCCCTCCCCGCGGCTCTGCAGGTGCATCTCGAAGCCACCGGTCGCGCCAAGGGCGAAGATCGCCGGCGCGTTGAACGCGATCGCGAGGCCTTCCTTGAAGCCGCCGGTCCTTCCGAAGAACTCGCCCACCAGTGCCTGGGCGGGGACGCTTCTCTCGTCCCAGTGCTTGAACGTGACGAAAATCGTGGCCGCGTTGTTGCGGAAAGTGCCGCCGCCGATGAAATCGAAGCCGGTGAACGCCACCGCGTTCTCGATGTTCGGGTTCTCCTTCACGCTGGCCACGACCTTCTGCACCATCTCGTCGGTGCGCTCCAGCGACGATCCGTCCGGAAGGAGGACGACCGCGATGTAGAAGCCCTGGTCCTCCTCCGGCACGAGCGAGCCGGGCGTGAACCGCCACAGGCCCACGGCGATGGCCACCATGAGGAGGAAAAGGACCGAGGCGAGGACGCCGTGGCGCACCATCCACGCGACCCCGTTTTCGTAGCGGTCGGTGGTGCGCGCGAAGAACCGGTTGAACGCCTGGAAGAAGCGGCCCGGCTGCTTGTGCTCGTGCTTCAGGATGATGACGGAGAGCGCGGGCGTGAGCGTGAGCGCGACGATTCCGGACAACACCACGGCGATCGAGATGGTGACGGCGAACTGGCGGTAGAGCTCGCCCGTGAGGCCCCCGAGGAACGCGATCGGGATGAACACCGCGCACAGCACGAGCACGATGGCGACGATCGGGCTCGTCACCTCCTTCATCGCCTTGATCGCGGCCTCGCGTGCGTCGACCCCCTCCTCGTGCATGATGCGCTCGATGTTTTCCAGCACGACGATGGCGTCGTCCACGACGATGCCGATGGCGAGCACCATGCCGAACAGCGTGAGGGTGTTGATCGAGTAGCCGAGCAGCAGCAGGCCGGCGAAGGTACCAATCAGCAACACCGGCGGCGGCGTGACGTTTGACCACTGCTGGGCG
>JBDTXQ010000376.1:0-3345 GCA_040006115.1 Usitatibacter sp. | reverse complement strand
CGCCCCTCGACCACGAGCGAGACGCTCATCGAGGCGTAGACGCCCATGTTCGCGAGGTATTCGAGATGTACGGGCGAGACGCTGCGCAGGATCGCATGGCTCAGGTCGAGCGGCGCATGCGTGTCCTCTCGCAAGGCGGGGACGAGGGGGACCGCATCATATACCGCGTCGGGAATGACGCGAATCCAGTTGACGCGATACAGCTCGCGCGCCTGGCGGGGAATGTCCGACTCGGGGAAGTGAAGGCCGAGGTAGGGCTCCATGTCCGCGTGCGCGGCTTCCGCGATCACCTCGCCGCCGTCGCGGTCGAATCGGTAGACCAGCGCGCGATCGAAGCCGGTCAGCTCGCGAACGGCCCTCGCGGCGGCTTCGGTTAGCGAAGCGATGTCGCTTGCCGCCGCGATTCGCCGCATCGCGTTTCCCAGCGCGGCTCCCCGATCTTCGTTCGACGGCTGCGCGCGCTCGAGCTCGAGGATCACCATCCCGTGGTACACATGGAGCACGCCCTCGAGGCCGCCGGCCTTGCCCTCGAATTCGATGTCGCTCTTCTCCGCCGCCGCGTCGAGCCTCGCGGCCTGGCGCAACGCATCGGCCACCGCCGCGGGAAGAAATTCATTCGCGGCACGCCCCAGCAGGGCCTCGGGCGCGTCCCCGAGAAACTCCGCGGCGTTCCGGCTGACGTGGCGCAGGCGCAGGCTCGCGGCGTCGAACGCGAGCAGGCATCCGTGCGGCTGGATCGCGCCGGGAATGTGGATGGGCTCGGTCGCGCACTGGGCGAGCTCGTCGGCAGTGGCCGCGCGCGGCAGTGTCATGAGAGCACCCCGCGTTTGGCGAGCCACGATTCGAGCGACTCGAAGGTCTGCGCCGCGGCGCGCGCGGCCGTATCGATCTCGTCGGCGCGCTCGAGCGTCGCCAGCAACGCGAGGAAGCGGCGCCAACGTGGCCCGACCTCGTCCCCGTAGCTCGAGAAGAAAGCGGCGCCGCTCGCGCCATCGATGCCCAGGGTCCTGTGCAGTGCTCGCAACGAGACCTGCCCGCCCAGGGTCGCGCCCTCGAGCACGTACAGGCAGCCGAGCGTCCCGGCCTCGTCCGAGGAGGAGGGCAATCGGTCGCACGCAGGCAGGGCGTTCACGGCGTCGCTTGCAGCGCCCAGCACCGCGAGGTCGGCTTCGAGGAGATGCGTCTTCCTACGCTGGTGCCAATCGAGGCTCGCGATGCGCGAGGCGATCGGATCGAGCTGCGCCTCGAGAGGCCGGTAGAACCCGTGGAAAGCTGCGAGCAGACGCGTGTATTCGGGGAGCCCGAGCGTCGGCGACAGTAGCGGGAGCCGAGCCTCGAGGCGATCGTGGAGGGCGCGGGTTGAGGCACGCACGCGTTGGAGCGCATCCAGGCGCGGTTCAGTGATCAACATCGGGGGTCTCGAACGGGAAGGCGATAGGCGACGGTAGTGTCCCGCCGGCTCGCTGGAGCGTCTGTTTGCTACCGCACATAGCGCGTTGCGCCTGAAATACGCCCCCGCCCCGCTGGCCCTCCGAGATGCCTAAAATCCCGGTTGGACCCATTTTCACCGGACATCACCATGCACCTGCGCCTTCACCTCGCGGCTCTCGCGGTTTGCGTTTCACCGCTCGTCCAGGCGGCGTCGAGCGTGCAGCTGGTCACGCCCCAGGCCATGAGCGTCGCGGGCGGCGAGTCGCAGGTCTTCACCGTGCGCTTCTTCGACGCCCTGGGTGCGCCTGCGGTCGGCGAGACGGTGCGCTTCTCCAACGACGCCTGCGGCACGTTCACGAGCGGCGGTTTCTTTGCCGACACGCGCACCGACGCGACGGGCGCGGCCTCCGCGACCTTCACCGCGATGAATCCCCCGGGGATCACGTGCACGCTTTACGCAACGGCCGGGGTCTCGGCGAAATTCGACGTGCACACGTACCGGGTTTCGGTGACGCGCGTGGTCGGCACGCTGAGCCCGGCGTATCCGCGGCCCGGCCAGCCCTTCACGGTGCAGGCCGCGGTGCAGACGGGCTCGTACAACCTCTACAACCTCGACGTGAGCGCGCGCGTGATCGCGGGCACGGCGTCGGCGTCGCTTTCCGCGGCCACGAAGAGCACCGGCTCCGCAGGCATCGCGGAATTCGCCGTGACGCCGGACGGTCGCCTTGGCGACTACGCGATCGAGCTCTCCTTCCGCGACAAGACGCAGCGCATTGCCATGTCGCTGCCGGCCAACCCCCTGCAGGACATGTGGTGGGCCGGGAGCGCGGAGAACGGCTGGGGCGTGAGCGTGGTGCAGCATGCCTCCACGCTGTTCTCCGTGATCTATGCGTACGACGCCGCGGGCAAGCCCATCTGGTACGTGATGCCGGGCGGCACGTGGGACGCGGCGCATTCGAGCTTCAGCGGATCCGTCTATGCGCCGCGCGGTGCGCCGTACTCGGCGTACGACGCGACGAAGTTCGTGCCCGGCACCCCGCTGGGAAACGTCACGCTCAATTTTCTCGACGCGAGCAACGCGACGCTCGACTACACCATCGACGGCGTCTCGGGCCATCGCAGCATCCAGCGCCAGGAGTTCGGCGTGCCCGATCCGACCGCATCAGCCGACTTGGGCGACATGTGGTGGGGCGGCTTCGCGCAGAACGGCTGGGGGATCGCGGTCCTCAAGCAGAACCGCACGCTCTTCAGCGTGTGGTTCACGTATGACGCCACAGGCGCGCCGACGTGGTTCGTGATGCCCGCGGGATATTGGAGCGACGCGAATACCTGGGAGGGCCACATCTACCGCACCACCGGCTCGCCGTGGGTGGGCCATGCGTACGACGCAACCGCGCTGAAGGTCTTCGACGCGGGCGCATTCCGCTACCGGTTCGGGGCCGAGGGCGCGTCCTTCGACTACATCATCGACGGCAAGAGCGGTACGATGACGCTTGCCCGACAGCCCTTCTGAGCGCCATGAACCTCGCCCGCGTTCGCGTTTTCCTTTCCTTTTGCCTGCTCGCGCTCGCATTTGGCGCGTCGGCGGCGATGCCCAACTTCGACACTCTCGAGCAGCGTCTGAAGATCCGCCCCGAGCAGAAGGAGCAGTTCGACCTCACGATCGGGAGCACCAAGCGCGCTCTTCTCGCGGTGGGCATCGCCGCGCTCGAGCTGAAGGACCGGCTCGCGGCGGAGCTTGCCAAGAACAACCCCGACTTCCGCGCCTTCGCCCGCTCCAACGAAAGCATCATCGAGCAGACCCGCCCCCTCCTCAAGGAGGCCGGCCAAGAGTGGAAGAAACTCTACGCCCTCCTCGACGCCGAGCAGGTCGAGGTCGCCCAGTCCTTCCTGCGCGAGCACCTCGGCCCCATC
>JBDTXQ010000375.1:0-3374 GCA_040006115.1 Usitatibacter sp. | reverse complement strand
CAGGACGAGTCGCGCATCGCGCCCGGCACCAACGCGGCCACGTACTGGGAAGGCCGCAACGTGAACGGCACGGATCACTACATCACCGAGATCCTCGCCGAGCCCAACGCGGCGGTGCGCTTCAGCGCCCTCACGCCGGACGTGCGCAGCCTCTACCCCGGCCACGCCGGAGAGCCCGTAGGGTATGTGGCGATCGTCTGCCATCCGACGTCGCGAGCCAATACGGATCCGTCGTACACGCTGCCCGGCACAGGCGACGTGATCCCGCACATGCAGCAGGCGGGCGCCGCCCCCAAGCTCATCACCCTCGACGAATATGGCCTCGCGTTCAACATCGCCTTCGAGGGCCACGGGCTCGCGGCGAGGCTGCCGTTGATCGTCTACTCCCACGGCCTCACCGGCAGCCCCATCAGCAAGGGCTACGTGGAGGTGCTGGTGCAGCTCGCCGCGCAGGGCTTCATGGTGGCCGGGGTATTCCACGGCGATCCGCGCTTCTCGCGCGTGCGCGTGGAGGACCTGAGCGATACCTTATATCTGCTGCGCAACTTCGATCGCGTGGTGGAGATGGAGCTGCTGCGCCCGCTTGCGTTGAAGATCATGACCGACGTGCTGCTGGGATCCGCGTTCGCGACCGGCGTCGACCTGGACCGCATCGGCGGCTTTGGCGCGAGCCTGGGCGGCGCGGCGATGGCGATGCTGGCCGGCGCTCGCGTGACAACGAGCCTCAACCACAATTGCTCGGATCCGGCGCACGATCCGCGGCTACGCGCGGTCGTGGGCTACGTTCCGTTCGGCGGCTACTCGTTCCTTCCCGCGTATTGCGACAACCAGGAGGGCGCGGCGAGCGTGAACCGGCCCTACCTCGCCATGTCGGGCACCGCGGATACCACGGCGCCCCTCCCGCAGTTCAAGCAGGCGCTCGGCCGGTTCGGGTCGTCTCGCTACCTGGTGGAGCTCACCGACGGCCAGCACGAGCTGCGGCCCGAGGACGTGGGCGACCTCTTCACGTGGATGGTGACCTTCTTCAACGCCTACCTCGACGTGCGCACCGATCCGGGCGCCATGGGCCGCTTCATCCGCATGGCGGGCGTCACCGGCGGGCGCCAGGACATCCTCACCGTCGACGTGCACGTTCCCTTCGCGAATTCGGGGAGCGAGGACACCGCGGTCGAGCTCTACAACGCGCACCTCAATCATTACTTCGCGACCGTCGATCCCGCGGAATACGCGAGCCTCGTGAACGCGCCCGGGTCGCCATGGAGCCTCACGGGGCAGGGATTCAAGGTGTGGCCGCAGCTTCGCTCCGACACCGTCGCCACCGCGGTCCCCGTGTGCCGCTTCGATTCCTATCGCCGCAGCGGCCCGGCGAGCGCTTTCTACACTGCGAGCGCGGCCGAATGCGAGGCCACCAAGGCGAACCGCTTCTGGATCTACCGCGGCGCGCCGTGGTACATGCTGCCCGTGGACTCGCAGCAGCGCTGCGCCGACGGCTACCTCGGCGTGAATCGCGCGTATAACCAGGGTCACATCCGCAACGACCCGAGCCATCGCCTCACCACGAGCGACTCGACGATGCGCGACATGGAGCGCGAGGGATGGATCTACGAGGGCATGGCGATGTGTTCCCGCCCCTGAGGCGGGCGGCGGCATTGTTTGCCGTCGCGCTCGCCGTCGCCGCGGCGGCGCCCCTCGCCCAGGCCGACCCGATCCGCGTCGGCTCCAAGCGCTTCACCGAGTCGTACATCCTCGGCGAGATCCTGGTCCGGTCGGCCGAGCGCGACGGCGCGCCGGCCGTCCACAAGCCGGGGCTGGGCAACACCGCGATCCTCTATGAAGCGCTCACGCGCGGCTCGATCGACGCGTATCCCGAATACACCGGCACCATCGCCCGCGAGATCCTGAAGAGCGGCGAGAGCCTCGACCTCGCCTCGATCAATCGCAAGCTCGCGGTACTCGGGCTCGCCGCGTCCACGCCGCTCGGATTCTCCAACGGCTATGCGCTCGGCATTCGCGCCCAGGCCGCCGCGGAGAAGCACATCGGGAAGATCTCCGAGCTCGCGAAAGATCCTGCGATCCGCCTCGGCCTCTCGCACGAATTCCTCGGGCGCCAGGACGGCTGGCCCGGCCTGAA
Source organism: Usitatibacter sp. (assembly GCA_040006115.1). Lineage (GTDB taxonomy): Bacteria > Pseudomonadota > Gammaproteobacteria > Burkholderiales > Usitatibacteraceae > Usitatibacter. Next base: position 1,243 of record JBDTXQ010000375.1, on the reverse strand, counting down.
GGCGGCCTACGGGCTGCCGCAACCCAATCCACGCGGCCTCGATCACGGCCTTGCCTACGAAGCGCTCGCCAAAGGCGAGGTCGACGTGATCGACCTCTATACGACCGACGCGAAGATCGCGCGCTACGGCGTGAAGGTGCTCGAGGACGATCGCCATTTCTTTCCCCGCTACGACGCGGTGATCCTTCATCGCATCGACGCCCCCGCCGCGCATCCGAAAGCGTTCACCGCATGGGAGCTGCTGCGGGACAAGCTCGACGAAGCCACGATGATTCGCCTGAACGCACGCGCGGAGCTGGACCACATCGAGTTCGCCGCGGTAGCCGGCGAATTCCTCGGCGCGGCGAAGACCGCGAAGCAACGCACTCTCTGGTCGGCGCTCTTCGCCCCCGACTTCGGCCGCCTCGCGCTCGAGCACGCCGGGCTCGTCTTCGGATCGCTGATTGCGGCGATCGCGATCGGCATCCCGCTCGGCATCCTCGCCGCGAAGGTGCGGTGGATCGCCCAGCCGGTGCTCGTGACGACGGGCCTCATCCAGACGATTCCCTCTCTCGCGCTCCTCGCATTCCTCATCCCGATCACCGGCTCCATCGGCGTGTGGCCCGCGATGATCGCGCTCTTCCTCTACGCGCTGCTGCCGATCGCGCGCAACACCCACGCGGGAATTCTCGGCGTCTCGGCGGGGCTCAGGCAGGCAGCGACGGCGCTGGGCCTGGTTCCCGCGCAAGCGCTGCGCTTCGTCGAGCTGCCGCTCGCGATGCCGACCATCCTCGCGGGCGTGAAGACCTCCGCGGTGATCAACGTCGGCACCGCCACCATAGCGGCCTTCATCGGTGCGGGCGGATTCGGGGAGCGCATCGCGCAGGGCCTCGCGTTGAACGACCACCTGCTGCTCATCGCGGGCGCATTGCCCGCGGCTGGCCTCGCGCTCATCGTGCATGGCATGTTCGAGGCCGCCGAACGTTGGCCTGCCTGGCGTGCCGATCGATCGCGGCCTCGTTCCGGGATTTCGTCGGGTTCGACTCCGAATCCGCGCGAGCGCGCCGTGCGATAGACTTGGGGGGCCAATCACGCAACGGCGCTCGAGGCGCGGGGCCGAGACTCCCCCCGCGATTTCGTGCGCTCGAACGCGTCTCGACCCACCCCCGGGGCCGCCCGCGCACTCTCAGGAGAGACCATGTTCCGAATCGCTATTCGCTTGATCGCCAGCGCCTGCCTCGTGCTCGCCTTGCCGGCCCTCGCC
>JBDTXQ010000374.1:0-3381 GCA_040006115.1 Usitatibacter sp. | reverse complement strand
TGAACTCCTGCTTTATCGCGGCAGGCCACGCGCCGCAAGGCTCGGGCGTGAGTCGGATACGGCTCGCGATCTGGACGTTCGGAAGGTCCGGGTCGGCCGTCACGCGAACGCCCTCGCCGTCGGGGATGAAGGTGAAATCGAGCGCGTGGAAATTCACGAGGAACGCGTCGGGCCCCACGTTGTACGCGCGCCGGTCGTCCTTGTCGAAGAGCGCGGGATCGTGGCGCACCGGGGCGAAATAGCCACGGTCGATCACGACGTCGCCGCGGATTTCCCGAAGCCCGCGCGCGCGCAGCTGGTGCGCGAGCTGCCACAGGCGCTCGTAGGTGAGCTTGGGATCGCCGCCGCCGCGGATCACGAGGTTGCCGTCGAGCACTCCGCCGGCGAGCGTGCCGGCGAGGAAGACGTCGGTGTGGAAGGTGAACGCGGGACCGAGGATCTCGAGCGCCGCATAGGAAGTCGCGAGCTTCATCACCGAGGCTGGGTTCACCGGCTCGGCCGCACGATGGGCGAGGACCGGTGCGCCGCCTTCCACCGGCTCGACCGCGATCGCGGCGGCGCTCTGGGGGACCCCGGCGCGCGCGAGCGCCGCTGCCACGCTCGCGGGAAGCTCGCGCGCGAATACCGCGGCGGGCAGGGCGAGCATCGCGATCAGCAGGCGCACCATCAGCTCGCGCCGAACGCGTCGGCGATGGCGAGCCCGGCGTCCACGATCTCGCCGAACTGCGCGTCGTCGACCACGTAGGGGGGCATGAAATAGACGGTATTGCCGATCGGGCGCAGCAGCACGCCGCGGGCGAGCGCAAGCTCGAAGGCGCGCGCCGCGAAGAGGGGCTCGCGCGTCGCGACCTCGAAGGCCCAGATCATGCCGAGGTGGCGGAAGTCGCGCACGCCGGGGTGGTGGGCGAGTGCGGCCGCGCGCGCGGAGAAGCGCGCCGCCTTGCGCTCGTTGGCAGCGATCACCGCGTCGCGCTCGAAGATGTCGAGCACCGCGCACGCGGCGCGGCACGCGAGCGGGTTGCCGGTGTACGAGTGCGAATGCAGGAAGCCCCGCGCCGCGTCGTCGTCGTAGAACGCGTCGTACACCTCGTCAGACGCGAGCACGCAGGAAAGCGGCAGGTAGCCGCCGGTGATCGCCTTCGAGAGGCACATGAGGTCCGGCGCGATGCCCGCCTGCTCGCACGCGAAGAAAGTCCCGGTGCGCCCGAAGCCCGTCATGATCTCGTCGGCGATGAGGAGAACTCCGTGCCTGGTGCACAGGTCGCGCGCGCGCCTCAGGTACTCGGGATGGCAGAAGCGCATGCCGCTCGCGCCCTGCACCAGGGGCTCCACGATGAAGGCGGCGATCTCGCCGCGATGCTCGGTGAAGATTCGCTCGAGCGCCTCGGCCGCGAGCACCGCGCCGTTGATGCCGCCGAAGCGATGGTCGTCCACGCTGCGCGCCGGGAACGGCGCCACGATCGACTCGCGCACGAGGGGGGCGTACGCGTCGCGGAAGATGGCGACATCCGTCACCCCTAGCGCGCCCACGGTCTCGCCGTGGTAGCCGCCCTGCAGGGACACGAAGCGACGCTTTGCGCCCATGCCGCGGTTCGAAGCGTAGTGGAACGCCATCTTGAGCGCGATCTCGGTGGCAGAGGCCCCGTCGGAGGCGAAGAAGGCGTGGCCGAGCCGGCCCGGGGCGAGTGCGGCGAGCCGCTCGGCAAGCTCGACCACCGGAGCGTGCGTGAAGCCCGCGAGCATCACGTGCTCGAGGCTCGCGAGCTGGTCGCGCAACGCCGCGTTGATGGCCGGGTGCCCGTGGCCGAAGAGATTCACCCACCACGAGCTCACCGCGTCGAGGTAGCGCCGGCCCTCGAAGTCGTGCAGCCATGGGCCCTCGGCGCTTGCGATCGGCACCAGGGCAAAGCGCTCGTGCGCCTTCATCTGCGTGCACGGGTGCCACACCGCCGCTAGGCTGCGCGCCACGATCTCGTGGTTCGCCATCGCTAGCCCGCGGCGAGGCGATCGATCTGCTGCGCGGCGGCGCTCGTGGCCTCGGTTGCGAGGGTTTCCAGGCTGTCCGGCGGCAGCGCGATGGTGCCTCCGGTGATGTAGCAAAGCGCGGTGAAGAGCGAGCGCACGTCCACGGCGGCGAGCGGGTCCGCGGTCTCGCCGCGGTCGATCGTCACGCCCTCGACGTTCACGATCACCCGCACGCCCTCCTCGAGGAGCGCCGCGGGGCCGTGCTTCGAGTAGTGCTCGTTCAGCCGCGCGAGGATGAGTCTCTCGAGCTCGCCCTTCTCGGCATTTCCCAGTAGAGGCACGCGGTTCGGTTTTCCGTGGTCGGGCAGACATTCTAGCGCCGCTCGGCATTCAACCCGGAAGCCCCGCCGGGCGTTAGAGGGAACAGGGCGCTCCCCGGCAGCGTGCGATTGGCACCAATCGCGGGGGAGTGCTAGCAACATGGGTCCTTGATTCTGTGCCAAAAACAATCCTGTGCACGCAAGTTGCTTGTGCGTGGAAGGCGCAAGAAAGGAACTACGCGGCGAATTTCCCTTCTATTACGGAGGACGAATGCATCTCCTTGATCGCATCGAGACTCAGCTGGTTTCCAACCGCCTCCCCTTGGTGGCGATTTCGGTGGCGGCAGTGCCTTTCGCGAACACGCCCGTGGTCCTCACCCTCCACTGGCACGGCTTCGTCGAGACGCGTCTCGCGCAGCTGCAGGATGCGGCGGTGGTGGCCTACCAGGCAGTGCCGAGCTCCGCGCTGCAGGTGAACGAGCGCTGGGACCGGCTCGAACAACTTGAAAACGAGGTATTGGATGTTGCGTGGGAATTAGGATCCTGGGACCTGGCCCGCACCGAGGCGCTGCCGTTCGTGCGCCCCGGCGCGCCGCAGCAGGAATCGCTCGAGTGCATGGGGGCGTTCGGCTCATTGCCGATGGCGATCGACGGCCAGCCGCCGATGGTCGCGGAGGTGCCCGACGCGCCGGAGCTGATCGAAGCGGCATCGCGCTCGGGCTACCTGCAATGGATCTTCCGGCCAGTGCGCGGGGGAGTCTGGGCGGAGCTCGCGGAGGATCTCACCCTGCAGGAGGGCGGCTATCGCAACCCGCCGTGCCCGTACCTGCCGACGCCGCTGCGGGCAGGGCGCACGCACCGCCCCGGGAAGACCGTCTACCAGTTCGGGCGCTGCACGCGGGTCGCGCACTAGCGGCGCGCTTCCGGCGGGCCGCGGCGCTCGCGGCCGTGGCGGCGATCGTCGCGGCGTGCGCATCGCCGCCCATCGATCGCTACCTGTTGCAGGCCGAGGCGGACGTGAACGACGTCCGCTTCAAGAATGCGCGCGGCGTGCTCTCGCGCGGCGAGAGCAAGGCGATCTTCGAGCGGCTGAAGC
>JBDTXQ010000373.1:0-3394 GCA_040006115.1 Usitatibacter sp. | reverse complement strand
GCTCGCGCCCAGCCGAACCAGACCATCGCCACATCGTCATTCATGCGGCCAGCTCGGTTTCATGTAACGGACGGCATCGGGGCCGGTGTTGAAGAGAAGGTCCAGAATGCTCACGTCGTGCCGAAACGGACCGAAGAGCTGCGGATATTCGGGGTACTCGGAATAGTCCATCCACTCGACGCGGATGCCGGCTTCGGTGAACAGCGTCTCGTCGAGGTATCCCTTGGCCGCGGGTCCGGAGAGGTAGAGTGTTGCCTCGCAGGCCACGCACAGTTGCACCAGTCGCGCGCTGCGACCTTCGGCGAGCGGGTAATCGCTCGACCAGCGCAGGCGGGTGTGGGCACCCACCAGCGGAGCGATCGCAGCGATGAACGTTCGGTTCACTTCACTTAGGAACGTCTCACGAGTCCCAAGGTACAGCGGCTCGAAAAAGTCGCGGTAGTGGCCGAAGAATGGCGCCTTCGCATAGTTGTGACAGAGAGTCGTCCAATGCTTGCGTCCCCAGTCAGGGTCGCAGATGCGCGTGTCGCGAATGCGCTGATGATACTTGCCGGACACCTCGACCGGAATGGTGAGCCATTGCGGGCCCGTGGGTGTCTTGATCCGATTGCGATTGCGCCAGTCACGCCGGGTGTACTGAACGTCATCGTAGAGGATGAATTCGTCGCAGTGGCGGACGAGATCGAAGTAGCCTTTCCACGGGATGTAGTTCGACTGGACGATGGCCACGCGCTTCATGGACGTGGCTGCAAGGTTGTCGCAGGGTGTCCGTCCCAGCGCAGAATCGCGAACTGTCCGAGATCCCGGACGACAGTCCATCCTCCAAGCGCGGGAACTCGGCTGCGATCGACAACGGCAAAGAATGATTTATAGGTGCCGCGCAGTGGCACCGCCCAGGGCTGCAGACTCCCGTCGAGGACTCGCTCGTTCCAACGCAGCTTCGCCGCACGCGCCACGAGGTCGGCCTGCAGTTCGTCACTCTGCATCCACGTCGAGACGAACAACTGGCGTTGACCATGAAACGCGTAGGTGTTCCAACCCTCGAGAAGGCCCCGCCCGGGACCTGTCTGATCAGTGAAGACGAGCGCGCCGTCCGGCACCACTTCGGGCACGGCGCGCCACAGCGCGCGCACCTCGGGTGAGAGCTTCTGTCTCCCTTCGAGCCAGTTGGACGCCATCCCGATCTCACCGCGCGCGACGGCGACGAGGAACATTACGAGCGCGAGTGCAAATGCAAGCGTCGCGTAACCTCCGAATTGCCCGTCATGCGGCGAACGGGTGGCCGCGCTATCTGCAGGAGATGGCCGCACGCTCTCGTGGAGCGGGAGCACCAGCCGCGCCGCGGCCAGAATACACGCCGCCCAGACAACTCCCGTCTGCCAGCCGGCGGCGTCGGTATACAGCATCGCCGGCAGGCACAGCAGCAGGCCTGCCAAAACGAGTGGTCCGGCCCGCGCAAGGCGCTGCGGCGAATCGAGCGCCGCCAGCGTAACCAGGACGACGGAGGAAACGAACGCCGCACGCAGCGTGAACGGAATGAACAGTCCACCGAGGAGGCCAACCGCGATCGGCGCGGCCGTCCACCAGGGGACCAGGAAAAAAATTCCGAGCGCGAGCACCGCAGTGCCAACGTCCCGAAGCACGTAGGTGCTCGCACTGGCCCACCCGTTGCCCCATGCAACTGCAAACACATATCCTTCCGGGCCGACACCGCCGACGGCGAGGAGCCGCGGCGCGTAGCGCCACAGCATCCAGCCCGCGGCGGCGATCGCGACCCCGCCCACGACCAGCGCTGCGATTCGGCCATGGCGTGACAGACTCCTCAACCCGGGCACCATACCGCTCATCGCTACCGGGACTAGCGTCACGGCGGTCGTGACCTTGGTCGCGATGGCGCCGACCAGGGAGGCGGCGGTTGCGCCGATGGCCATCGAAGGCGCCCCGGGCGACCGCGAAACCCAGAACCAGATCGCCACCGTAAGCGCGACGGCGTGGATCATAGGTGGGCTCTCTACGATCCAGAACGGGTAGCGTCCGGCCACGAGCATGCCGAGCACGAGCGCGCCCGCCGCCAGCCCCGTCAGCGGTGCACCCCTCGCCACGACGTACGCCCGCAAGGCAACGGTGGTCCCGACGATGAATGCAGCGCCTCCGGCCGCGGTGATGAAAGCGAATGGCTCGACCGCGATCGCCTTCGAGAGTGCCGCGCCAAGCGCCGGCCAGAGAAGATTGAATAGCGCGGCAGCCTCGCCTTCATTGCCCCAGTTCCGCAGCGGCCAGGGATGCGACGCCAATGTGGTGACCAGCGTGGTGTAGTAGACCTCGTCACCCGACGGCCAGCCCGCGAGCGTCGCGGTCGGGCCGTGCCACAGGAGGCCGAGCCAGATGCCGAACACGGCGGCCGGAACGCTCGTCGCGGCAACCCTTGCCAGTAGCGCGCGCGCGCTCCCAGGTGCCTGTAGCTCTGCGCGCAAAGGTATGAGCAGGAGCACAACGCATGAGGTGAACAACCAACCGCCGCCAGGCACCACCAGCACGGCCCCCACGCCCAACGTAGCGAAGGCCAGACTTGCGGGGAGGCCAAGCAACAGGGCCTGCGCGGCAGGCAGATCGTTGCGCCGGAACAGCATTCGACCCAGTGTGATGCTGATTGCGCATTGGATGAACGCAATGGCGATGCCCAGCGCCGCGTGCCATACGAGTGAGAGGACCAGCGCCGGATCTTTAATCTCGTCCGGACCCAGCGCCACGTGACCGACGAGGCCGCTTGCGCTGAGCGCGGCGGTGACCAGGCATACCCCCGCGAGCCCGAGGGCCGCACGCGGCACGTGGTAGCGCAGGAAACTCAGGGAGAACTTATGTCCAGGCACGACGACAGGCGCGGTCAGCGTCGTGTTCCGGATCGCGCAGGTGAACGCTCCCGCGAAATTCGCTTCAACGTACGAGGCAAGAAGTCGACACTGCGTCTCCGGTGTAACCGAGCGCTTGAACTGTCGGTCGAGGCCACGGGCAGATCAGGCTCGATAATCTCCTCGTGTGCCGACAGGACCCAGGGCGCGTTCGAGCATTTTGGATTGTGCCGGGTAAGCCTGGACGGTGCAACGCAAGCAATTGTCCGCGGTGGACGGACATGTTTGCATTTCATAGTTGGGGGATTTACCTTTGTTAGGGGCGCGTCGCCCTCAAGGCATGTTGCTTCCGAATGCGAATGCTGGATGAATAGCCACTTGCGGCACAATTGCATGACCGGTGAGATGCCGTGACACCGGTTGCTGTCGCCGTCGGCCGTGGGCGTCCTGCCGGGCGCGTTCCAGCCCCGATCGCGGTGGCGGGATTGGCCGCAATATTGATGATTGTCACTGTCGTCGCCTGCGGCGTCGGCGCGTTCGCGATC
>JBDTXQ010000372.1:0-3397 GCA_040006115.1 Usitatibacter sp. | reverse complement strand
AAGGCGGTCGCGGAAGGCAACGCGACGCTCCTGCCCATCGACAGCGAGCATTCCGCGATCTTCCAGTCGCTGCCGCGCGGCTTCGTGTGCGGGCGCGCGGGCGAGCTCGAGCGCTGCGGCGTGCGCCGCATCCTAATTACCGCTTCCGGCGGGCCGTTCCGCACCACGCCGGCCGATCGCCTCGCCCGCGTCACGCCGCAGCAAGCCGTGGCGCACCCGAACTGGGTGATGGGCCCGAAGATCTCGGTGGACTCGGCGACGATGATGAACAAGGGCCTCGAGGTGATCGAGGCGCACTGGCTCTTCAACGCGCCATTGGAGCTCATCCAGGTGGTCGTGCACCCGCAGAGCGTGATCCACTCGATGGTGGAGTACGCCGACGGCTCGGTGATCGCGCAGCTCGGCGCGCCCGACATGCGCACCCCCATCGCGTGCGCGCTCGCCTTCCCGGAGCGCATCGAGTCGGGCGCGGCGCCCCTCGACTTCACCACCCTCGGCAGCCTCGAGTTCGAGCGCCTCGACGCCCTGCGCTTTCCTTGCGTGGCGCTTGCGCGCGAGGCGATCCGCCAGGGTGGCACGGCCCCCGCTGCGTTGAACGCCGCCAACGAGATCGCGGTGGAATCGTTCCTCGCCGGGCGCCTCGCCTTCACCGGAATCGCCGAGGTCATCGAGAACGTCCTGGGCGAAGTCGATGTCGAACCGCTCTCGAGCCTCGAACAGGTCTATGCTGCGGACATCGAGGCTCGCGGCCTCGCTTCCCGCTTCATCTCACGCCGCGCCGCGCGCGCCTCATCCCTCAGCGTATGAACTGGCTCACCATCCCGTCGTTCCTTGTCACCGTCGGCGTCCTCGTGGTCATCCACGAGTTCGGCCACTATCTCGTGGCGCGCCTGATGGGGGTGAAGATCCTTCGCTTCTCGGTGGGCTTCGGCCGGCCCCTCCTGGTGCGCCGCAAGGGCCGCGACCAGACCGAATGGGTGCTGGCGGCGATCCCGCTCGGCGGATACGTGAAGATGCTCGACGGCCGCGAGGGCGAGATTCCGCGCGGCGACGAGGAGCGCGCCTTCGACAGGAAGAGCGTGCTCGCGCGAACGCTGATCGTCCTCGCCGGCCCCGCGGCGAATCTCTTCCTGGCGTTCGCGCTCTACTGGGTCCTCTTCGTGACCGGGCTCCCGGGCCTTAAGCCTATCGTCGGCGATCCGCTGCCCAACACCCCGGCGGCGGTGGCGGGCCTCGCCAACGGCGACACGTTGCTCGCGGTGGCCGACGAGCCCGTGGCCACCTGGAACGACGCGCGCTGGATGCTGCTGAAGCAGGCGGTGAAGCGCGAGACCACCACGCTCGAGGTGCTGACCGAGCGCGGCGCCCACACGACGCGCAGCCTCGACATGTCGAGCCTCACGAAGGACGACCTCGACAAGGATTTCTTCTCGAAGCTGGGCCTGCGCCCGCTGCGCCCGCGCGCGCCGGCCTACCTGGGCAGGATCCTCCTCGACAAGCCGGGCGAGCGCGCCGGCCTCGCCAGCGGCGACCTCGTGGTGAGCGTGGACGGCAAGCCCGTCGCGACGTGGTCGGACTTCACCAACGAGATCTCCGCGTCCCCCGGCAAGAGGGTCGTGCTCGAGATCGAGCGCCGCGGCGAGCGCTTCAAGGTGCAGGCGACGCCGGACGCGGTGAACGAGGGCGGCAGCCGCATCGGGCGCCTCGGGGTCGAGATTCCGCAGGAGCTCCTCAACAAGGAGTACGCGCGCATGACCACGATCGTGCGCTACGGCCCGGTGGAGGCGCTCGGCAAGGCGGCGCTCAAGGTCTACGACCTCTCGGTCTTCAGCGTGAAGATGCTCGGGCGCATGGTGGTGGGCGACCTTTCATGGAAGAACCTCTCGGGCCCGATCACCATCGCCGACTACGCGGGACAGTCCGCGCAAGCGGGCTGGATCACGTGGATCGGCTTCCTCGCGCTGGTGAGCGTGAGCCTCGGAGTCCTGAACCTCCTGCCGATTCCCCTGCTGGATGGGGGTCACCTGGTGTATTATTTCGCCGAAATCGTGAAGGGAACGCCGGTGTCCGAAAAGACCATGGAAATCGGACAGCGACTCGGCCTCGCCCTTCTCCTCGGACTCACGTTCTTCGCTTTCTATAACGACCTCAACCGCCTGTTCACGGGCTGACCCCACACCATTGAAGCGTCCTCGAGTCACCGGTCCCAGCGCATTCGCCTGCCTCCTTCGCCTCCTCGGCGCCTGCGCGCTCGCCGCCGCGCTTCCCGCGTTCGCGATCGCGCCCTTCGTCGTGAAGGACATCCGCGTGGAGGGCGTGCAGCGCACCGAGGCGGGCACGGTGTTCACCTACCTGCCGGTGAAGGTCGGCGAGACCCTCGACGACGACAAGGCCGCCGCCGCCGTGAAGGCGCTCTACGCGACCGGCTTCTACTCCGACGTGCGCCTCGAGAGCGACGGCAACATCCTCATCGTCTTCGTGCAGGAGCGCCCCGCCATCGCGCTGATCGAGATCGAGGGCGCCAAGGAATTCACCAAGGACAACCTGAAGGACGGGTTGAAGCAGGCCGGCATCTCGGAGAGCAAGATCTACGACAAGTCGCTGCTCGACCGCGCCGAGAAGGAGCTGAAGCGCCAGTACACCGGGCGCGGCTTCTACGCCGCCGTGGTGAAGACCACTGTCACGCCGCTCGAGAGGAACCGCGTGTCGCTGCGCTTCGACATCGAGGAGGGCGCCGTCACCAAGATCGCCGACATCAACATCATCGGCGCCAGGGACTTCGGCGAGCGCGAGCTGCTTCGCAACATGAAACTCACCACGCCGGGCTGGTTCACCTGGTTCACCAAGGACGACCAGTACTCGAAGCAGCAGCTCACCGCCGACCTGGAGTCGCTGCGCTCGTTCTACCTCAATCGCGGCTACCTCGAGTTCAACATCGAATCGACGCAGGTCTCGATCACGCCCGACCGCGAGAAGATCTTCATCACCATCGCCATCACCGAGGGCCCGGTGTACCGCGTGGGCGAGGTGAAGCTCGCCGGCGACCTCATCGTGAAGGAATCCGAGCTTCGCCCGCTTGTCTTCGCGAAGACCGGCGAAGTGTTCTCGCGCGAGAAGATCGTCGAGACCACCAAGCGCATCTCCGACCGCCTCGGCAACGACGGCTACTCGTTCGCGAACGTGAACCCGGTGCCGGACCTGAACCGCGAGACGCGCGTGGCGAGCTTCACCTTCTTCGTGGATCCGGGCCGGCGCGTCTACGTGCGCCGCGTGAACATCTCGGGGAACCAGAAGACCCAGGACGAGGTGATCCGGCGCGAGCTTCGCCAGCTCGAGAGCTCGTGGTATTCGCTCGAGAAGATCGCGCGCTCCAAGGAGCGCCTGCAGCGCACCTCGT
>JBDTXQ010000371.1:0-3404 GCA_040006115.1 Usitatibacter sp. | reverse complement strand
CCTCTCGCTCCTCGCCTTCGGTCTCTTCACGCGCAACGATGCGCGCAACTACGACTTGCTCAACGTGAAGCTCGCGCCCGCGAGCCGGCTCCTCTACATCGTGCTCTTCGTGATCACGGGGGCGAGCCTGCCGTTGGAAGCGCTGGCAACGGGCGGCGCGGTCGGCGTGGCGGTGGCGGCGGCGCGCATGCTCGGCAAGCTCGTCGGCGTGCTCGCGGTGGCACCCATCGGCGGCCTGCGCCCGAAGCAGGCGTTAGGGCTTGCGTGCGCGCTCATGCCGATGTCGACGCTCGCGCTCATGCTGCACCACGACGTGGCGCGCCATTTCCCGCAGTTCGGCGACAACCTCACCGCGGCGTTCCTTTCCGCCGTGCTGGTCATGGAGATCGCCGGGCCGATCCTCGCGCAATGGGGCCTGAAGCTGGCGGGCGAGAGCGCGCCCGCCACCGAGGCCGGCGTCTCCACCGGCCGGCACGCGGCGCGCGCGCCGGGCGCGTAAGGAACGATGCCGCTCGAATTCAGCGCGTCCGACCCCCTCACCCTCGGGATCGAGCTCGAGCTGATGGTGCTGAACCGCCACGACTACAACCTCGTGCGCGGCGCCCCGGACCTCCTCGCGCGCCTGGAGAAGGTCGAGCTCGAGGGCGAGGTGAAGCCGGAGATCACCGAGAGCATGATCGAGGTGAATTCCGCGGTGAACCGCCGCTACGACGAGCTCCTCGCGGAGCTGCAGCGGGTGCGCGACGCGATCGTGGTCGCGGCCGACCGGCTCAACGTCGCGGTCGCCGGCGGCGGCTCGCACCCGTTCCACAAGTGGGCGGAGCGGCGCATTTTCCCCACGGAGCGCTTCCAGCGCGTCTCGAGCCTGTACGGCTATCTCGCCAAGCAGTTCACCGTGTTCGGCCAGCACATCCACGTCGGGGTCGCGAGCGGCGACGACGCGGTGTACCTCACGCACCACCTCGCGCCGTATATCCCGCACTTCATCGCGCTGTCCGCGTCGTCGCCGTTTTCGCAGGGCGAGGACACGTCGTTCGAGACTTCGCGGCTGCACGCGGTGTCGTCCTTTCCGCTCTCGGGCCAGATGCCGGCAGTGCGCACGTGGCAGGAATTCAACCGCTATTTCGACGAGATGCTGGGCTACGGCATCGTCGCGAGCATGAAGGACTTCTACTGGGATATTCGCCCCAAGCCCGAGTACGGGACGGTCGAGATCCGCATCTGCGACACGCCGCTCACCGTGGAGCTCGCCGCGCAGCTCGCCGCCTACGCGCAGACGCTCGCGGCGGATCTCCTCGCCAACCGACGCGACCACGATTCGGGGCCCGTCTATCGCGTGTATGGTTACAACCGCTTCCAGGCGTGCCGCTTCGGCTTCGAGGGCGAGCTCGTCGATCCCATCCGCCACACTCACGCGCGCCTCGCCGACGACCTGCTCGCGACGCTCGAGCGCCTCGAGCCTTCGGCGGCTGCACTCGGCACCGCGTTGCCGTTGATGTCGCTCGCGGGGCTCGCCGCGCGCGAGGTGAACGACAGCCGCTGGCTGCGCGAGCGCTACCAGGAGACGCGGTCGCTTTCGGACGTGGTCCGCATGCAGGCGCAACGCTGGCGGGAATAGGGCTTGTCCCGCGCGCGCGATCGCCGTCGCGATCCTGAAAAGTCGTACCTGAAAAACGTACCTGACACGACTTTTTAAGTCGTACCTGACACGACTTTCAGAGGACCTTCCCGGGGTTCATCAGGCCGCGGGGGTCGAGGGCATTCTTGATGGAGCGCATCAGCTCGAGCTCGAGGGGGCTCTTGTAGAGCTTGATCTCTTCGCGCTTCAGCACGCCCAGCCCATGCTCGGCGCTGATCGAGCCGCGCAGCGAATTCACCACCTCGTAGACGATGTGGTTCACCTCGGCGGACTGCGCGAAGAATGCGTCGGCCTCCTGGCGTTCGGATTTCGAGCAGTTGTAGTGGATGTTGCCGTCGCCCACGTGGCCGAAGGCCACGATGCGGATGTCGGGAAAGCGAGCGGCGAGCGCGGCATCGGTGCGCGCGATGAATTCCGCGACGCTGCTCACCGGCACCGCGACGTCGTGCTTGATCGAGGCGCCGTCCAGGCGCTGCGCTTCGGTGATGTCCTCGCGAATCTGCCAGAGCGCGTCGCGCTGCGCCTGGCTCGCGGCGATCATGGCGTCCGCGACGAGTCCCGCTTCGGCGCCCTCGCCCAATGCCTGCTCGAGCACTTCGCCTATCGCATCGCCCGCCGTGGTGTCGGAGAGCTCCACCAGCACGTACCAGGGGTGGCGCGCGGGCAAGGGGTCGCGCGTCGCGGGCAAGTGCTTCATCACCAGGTCCACGCAGACGCGCGCGATGAGCTCGTAGCCGGTGATGCGCTCGCCGCAGGTCTCGCGCAGCTTCGAGAGCAGCGCCACGGCGCCCGCAGGGTCTCGCACCGCGACGAAGGCGGTGGCGCGGCTCCTCGGCTTCGGGAAGAGCTTCATCACCGCGGCGGTGATGATGCCGAGCGTGCCCTCGGCTCCCACGAAGAGATGCTTCAGGTCGTAGCCGGTGTTGTCCTTTCGCAGTCCGCGCAGGCCGTTCCAGACGCGCCCGTCGGGTAGCACCACCTCGAGCCCCAGCACCAGCTCGCGCGCGTTGCCGTAGCGAAGCACCGCGGTGCCGCCCGCATTGGTTGAGAGGTTGCCGCCGATCTCGCAGCTGCCCTGCGCGCCGAGGGAGAGCGGGAAGAAGCGCCCGTGCTCCTCGGCCACGCCCTGCAGCGACTCGAGGATACAGCCCGCTTCGACGGTCATCGTGTTGTTGGCGACATCGACGTTGCGCACGCGGTTCATGCGCGAGAGATTGATCACCACCTGCGTCCCCGAGGCGTCGGGCACGGACGCCCCGCAGAGGCTCGTGTTGCCGCCCTGCGGGACCATCGCGATCCCCTCCTGCGCGAGAAGCGTCACCACGCGCGAGACTTCGTCCGTGCTTGCGGGCTTCACCACCGCGGCGGCGCGCCCGTGGTATTGGTCGCGCCAGTCGTTCTCGAAGGGCCGGCGCTCGTGCTCGCCGGTGACCAGGCCGCGCTCGCCGACGATCGCGCCGACACGCTCGGCAAGGCCCGCGGGGAATCGGTCGTTCATGTGCGGATCCTCGAAAGGAGCTTGGACGTCGACCGGTCGTGCTGGAACGGGATCGAGTGCACGGTGCCACCCCAGCCCTGGACGTACTTCGCGCCGACGATGCGATCGGGGCTCCAATCGCCGCCTTTCACCAGGCGCTCGGGGCGGCAGGCGAGGATGAGCTCGATCGGCGTGTCCTCCTCGAACCACGTCACCAGAGCCACGCCCTCCAACGCCGCCACGACCGCGAGCCGGTCGTCGAGCGCGTTGATGGGCCGGTCGCCGCCC
>JBDTXQ010000370.1:0-3420 GCA_040006115.1 Usitatibacter sp. | reverse complement strand
CCGGTGAAGCTGAAGTAGGGCACCGGCACCGGGATCGGCACGTTGATGCCCACTTGCCCCACGTCGATCTCGTTCTGGAACTTGCGCGCCGCAGCGCCCGACTGCGTGAAGATGCCGGTGCCGTTGCCGAACGGGTTCTTGTTGACGAGCGCGATGGCTTCATCGAGCGTATCGACGCTTACCAGCACCAGCACCGGTCCGAAGATCTCCTCGGTGTACACCTTGTGGCCGGGCTTCACGCCGGAGAAGATGGTGGGCGCGATGAAGTTTCCGTTGTCGTATCCGCCCACCTTCGCGCTGCGCCCGTCGAGCTCGAGCTTCGCGCCTTCCTTCACGCCCTGCTCGATCAAGCCCTCGATGCGCGTCTTGGCCTGCTTCGAGATGACCGGCCCCAGGTCCGCGCCCTTGTCGATGCCGGCCCCGAGCTTGAGCGTCTTCGCCTTGGCGACGATGTCGGGGATCCACTTGTTCGCTTCGCCCACCAGCACCGCGACGCTGGTCGCCATGCAGCGCTGGCCCGCGGCGCCGAAGCCCGCGCCCACCAGCGCGTCGAGGGACTTCTCCTTGTTCGCGTCGGGCATCACCACCGCGTGGTTCTTGGCGCCCATCATGCACTGCGCGCGCTTGCCGTGCGTGCTGGAAAGCTTGTAGACGTGCTCGCCCACGTGCGTCGAGCCCACGAACGAGACCGCCTTCACGTCGGCATGGGTGCACAGGGTGTCGACCGATTCCTTGCCGCCGTGCACGACGTTGAGCACGCCCGGAGGAACGCCCGCCTCGATCGCGAGCTCGGCGAGGAGCATCGGGGTCATCGGGTCCTGCTCCGAGGGCTTCAGCACGAAGGTGTTGCCGCAGACGATCGCCATGGGGAACATCCAGAGCGGGATCATCGCCGGGAAATTGAAGGGCGTGATGCCGGCGCACACGCCGATCGGCTGGCGGATGAAGTAGGTGTCGACGCCGCCCGCGACGTTCTCGGCGAACTCCCCGAGCGAGAGCGTGCCGATGGAGCAGGCGTGCTCGACGACCTCGAGCCCCCGGAAGATGTCACCCTCGGCGTCGGGGAGGGTCTTGCCCTGCTCGGCGGTGAGCACTGCGGCGATCTTCTTCATGTCGCGGCGGATGAACTCCTGAAGCTTCAGCATGATGCGGGCGCGCTGGCCGAGGGGCACGTTCTTCCAGGTCTTGAACGCCTCGGCGGCGGCCTTCACGGCTTCACCCACCTCCGCCGCGTCGCACATCGGCACGCGCGCAAGGACTTCCTGCGTGGCGGGGTTCACCACGTCGCGCCAGGCCTTCGCTTTCGATTCGACGAACTGCCCGTTGATGAGCAGCTTGACCGTGGGGACAGGCTGGGACCTGGCTTGGGGATTGGCTGCCATTGGGAATCTCCTCTTGCTTTTGTATGAAATCGAACGGTGAACCTCAAATTATAATGACAATCCTCCCGACGAGTTCAAATCCCATGGCCCGCAATACCCGAGTCGAGGCCGACCACGACGCGCCTCCCATCACGCAGGTCCTGGCGAAGTTCGTCTCGTCGCATCCGTCGCGCGGCTGGAGCGACGCGGTCGACCATGAGGCGCACCGCACCTTCCTGAACTGGGCCGGCTGCGCGGTGGGCGCCGCGAAGCACGAGTCGGCCGAGGCGGCGCTCGGCGCCGTGCGCATGCTCCAGCCCGCGCCGCAGTCGAGCATCCTCGGGCGCGCGGAGAAGGTGGACATGGCGAGCGCGGCGTTGGTAAACGGCATCACCTCGCACACCTTCGACTTCGACGACACGCACCTGAAGACCATCATCCATCCGGCGGGACCGGTGGCGTCCGCGCTCCTCGCGCTCGCGGAAGTCATCGGCGCCAGCGGGCGCGAGGTGATCGACGCGCTCGTGATCGGCATCGACGTCTCGTGCCGCATGGGAAATTGCATCTACCCGGAGCATTACGACCGCGGCTGGCACATCACCGGGTCCACTGGCATGCTCGGCGCGGCGGCGGGGTGCGCGCGATTGATGAAGCTCGACGAGAATCGGACCGCCATGGCGCTCGGCATCGCCGCCTCGCAGCCCGTGGGCATGCGCGAGCAGTTCGGAACCATGACCAAGCCTTTCCATCCGGGCGCGGCGGCGCGCGCCGGGCTCACCTCGGCGCTCCTCGCCAGGCACGGTTTCACGGCGAGCCCCAAGGCGCTCGAGGCGCCGCGCGGATTCGCGCAGGTGGTCTCGACCAAGCACGACTGGAACGAGATCACTGGCGAGCTTGGCCAGCGCTTCGAGATCTCGTTCAACACGTACAAGCCATTTGCCTGCGGCATCGTGATCCATCCCACCATCGACGCGGCGGTGCAGCTGCGCGCGAAGGGCGTGAAGGCCGCGGATGTCGAGCGCGTCGAGCTCAAGGTGCATTCGCTGGTGCTCGAGCTCACCGGGAATAAGGAGCCGAAGGACGGGCTGCAAGGCAAGTTCAGCGTCTACCACGGCTTCGCGGCCGGGCTCATTTTCGGACGCGCGAGCGAGCCCGAGTACGAGGACGCGATCGTGACTCGTGAGGACCTGGCGGCGCTGCGGCGCAAGGTGGTGGCGACCGTGGACGATTCCATCGACGAGGCCTCCGCAGGCGTGACCGCCGTGATGAAGGACGGTCGCCGCGTGCATGTCTTCGTCGAGCACGCCATCGGCTCCCTCGAGCGCCCGATGTCGGATCGCGACCTCGAGGCGAAACTTCGCTCGATGGCCGACGAGGTGATCGGAAGCACGAACACCAGTGCGCTGATCGAGGCGTGCTGGAAACTGGGCGCGGCGAAGGACGTGAGCGCCGTCACGGAAATGGCCAGGCCATGAAGCCCCGCGTCGTCGTCCTGGACGACTACGAGCAGTCCCTGAGGAAAACCGCCGACTGGAGCGCGGTCGACGCGCTCGCCGACGTGAAGGTGCATTCGGGAAGGCTGCGCGGCGAGAAGCTTCTCGATGCGGTGAAGGACGCCGACGCGGTCGTTGTGATCCGCGACCGCACGCCTTTCAAGGCCGATCTCATCGCGAAGCTGCCGCGGCTGAAGGTCTTCATCTTCACCGGCGCGCGCAACACCCAGCTCGACACCGCGGCGATGGCGGCGCGCGGCATTCCCATCGGCCACACCGAAATGGGCGAGTCGAAGGCGAGCACGACCGAGATGACGTGGACCCTCATCCTCGCGGCGGCCAAGCGGCTCGAAGCGCACCTGGCGCTGGTGCGCGGCGGGCGGTGGCGCGACGGCAAGGCGCTTCCCGCCGTCCTCGCCGGCGAGCGCCTCGGCCTCATCGGCTTCGGCGGCATCGGCGCGCGCGTGGGGAAGGTGGGCCAGGCCTTCGGAATGGAAGTCGTCACGTGGAGCCCGAACATGACGCCGGAGCGCGCCGCCGAGGGCGGCGCCCGGGCGGTCACGCTC
>JBDTXQ010000369.1:0-3432 GCA_040006115.1 Usitatibacter sp. | reverse complement strand
TTGCCGCGCGAATCGAGGATCTCGCGGGCGACGACTTCGACGATGGCGGTCATGCGGGCATTCCTTGGGTCTTGGGGAAACGCCCGATTTTACGGGCCGCTATAACTTCTTGGCGAGGATCTCGGCGAGTTTTTTCGCGTCGTTCAAGTCGCGCTCGGCGAGCTTCTGCGGCCCCACGGATAGGGTGAGCCAGGCGCGGCCCTTGCGCAGGTTCATCTGGCCCGTCTTGGCGCTCCAGAAGGCGTCGGCGCCGGAGATGAGCATCGGCTTGGTCTGGAACTGCATGCGCGCGCCGTCGAACGCCTTCTGCGCGTCGCCCTCGGTCTTGCCGAAGCGGAACTGCGCGCTCGCCGTCACCGGCTTGCCGTCCTTCACGCCGTTGTACGTGCAGGTCGGCATGACCTTGGGGCGCTTCACCTTCGGGTTCACCGGCTCGCTCGCCGCGGGCGTTCCCAGCGCCTTCTCCGCGTCGTCCTGGGTGAAGACTTCGCAGGCGTCGAACGGCTCCTCGGCCCAGGCGGCGGGGGTGAGGCAGGCCGCTCCCAGCACGGCCATCGCGGTCAGCTTTCGCATCGTTCACCTCTTCGGATTGCGTGCGCCGGCAAGGTCTTGTGGCTGCATGATACTTGATCGCCTTCGCGAGTCCGCAACGCCCGACGGGGCGCACCAATGAAAACGGCCCCAGGCGGGAACCGCCCGGGGCCGTCGCGAAGCGCCGCGCTCGGCGGCCTGTTCGCTACTGGACGTCGTGCACGCCTCCGAAGAAGCCGCTGTACGAGCAGAATTGGTCTGATCCCGTGAAGCGGGAGGTGAAGCCGTTCTGGTTCGCGTCGAGCATGTCGAGGGTGAATGTCCCCACGTTCCCGGGGCTGCCGCCGAAGGTGCAATTCCACGAGCCGTTGCCGATCTGCGCAACGCGGCCCTGCGCCGTGAGCGTGCCCGCGAAGGTGCACTGCGAAGACACGCCGTTGCTCGCGGTGAAGCGCACCAGCATGCTCACGTTGCGCCCCGTTTGCGAGACTGTCAGCGTATCGAAGATGAGGATCGGGCCGTTGGGCGTGTTGCGGCAGTTCGTGCCCTGCGCCGTAAGCCCGCCCAGGTAGTTGCCGGCGATATTCTGCTCGGCGAACGTCTGGCGCGTGATCGACTTGGTGACGTTCACGCCGTTTACCGAGTAGGCGAGCGTGCCCGAGTACTGGTTGGCGAAGGCGACCGTCATGGAGCCCACCGTGGTCACGCCCACGGCTGCCGGGTTGAACGTCCCGAGGCCGAAGTAGGGCCCGGTGGTCTGCGAAAGCGGGCCGGAGAACGCGCCGCCGGACGGGCGCATCGTTGCCACGTACCAGCGCGCCGTGTTGTCCGTGCCGTACACGAAGAGGGTGGCGAAGATCACGTCGTTCTGCTGGATGAAGTTCACTCCCCAGCCGCTCTCCGAAGCGTTCCACCACTGGTCGGTGTAGTCGGGGCTCACCGTGGTGGCGGACGCCGAAAGGGAGACGGCGAAGGTCGCGAGGAATGCCACGAGGTAACGCTTGAGGAAGTTTGTCATGTCGGGTCCCGAAAAATGCGGACGAAATGCCGCTTACAACTTCCAGACTCGTGGCAGGGCAAAGAGTTCCGTTCCGGGCCGTCACCGTTTGACGACAAGTTTCGCGGGCGGCGAGCCGGCTACCGGAAGAGACCCTTCAAGGCATCCACCGCACCCTCGACACCGCCCCTGCGCAGCAGGTCGATGCTGGTGAGCAACTTCTGCGCGATGCGTGAAAGGAGCGCGTTGGCGACGACATTCGCCGCCTCGCTCGCGGTGACGCCGTCCTGGCGCTTGCCGATGTCGCGCATCTCGATGTCGGGAAGGTCGAAGGTGATGCCCTGCCCCTTCAGCGCCGGGTTGGTCATGGTCACCTTCGCGCCGCGGATCGCGAGCCGCTCGATCACGAACTTGTGTTGGACCCATTTACCGGAAGGCGTGCTCTCCTTGCCACCCGCGGAAGCCGCCTCGGCGCGCTTCACGTAGCCCTCGATGTTCTTCTGGATAACGTCCAGGTTGGTCGCACCCTTGCCGCGCTCGTAGGTGATGAGGGGCGCGTCGATCACGATCTCGTGGACACGCACCAATGGAGCGCGGATCGTCGCGGGATCGAGGGCGACGGAGATCTCGCCCAGGCGCGCCGCGCGCGGCGACGAGAAGCCCGGCGGGTTGCCGATCTCCACGCCTTTCAGGCTGCCGCGCCCGTCGCTCATGGAGAGCTTCACCTCGCCCACCTTCACCGGCACGCCGGTGACATCGGGCCCGTAATGCTCGAGCGCCATCTTCACGATGACGTCGAGCGAGTTGTAGGCCCAGTAGACGCCGCCCGCGATCAGGACCGCGAGCACCGCCAGGACGATGAGGGCCTTCTTCACCTACTCGAGCGCCGCGAGCACCGCGCGCAGGCCCTGCGCCTCGCCGCCGAGCGGGCGGCCCGGGCGGCTCGCGTCGTTCCACGAGAAGACGTCGAAGTGCGCCCACGCGATGTCCTCGGGGACGAAGAAGTCGAGGAAGAGCGCGGCCACGATCGAGCCGCCGAAGCCGCCGCGCCCGGAGTTGTTGATGTCGGCGACGTCGCTGTCGAAGAAGCGCCGGTAGTTGCGCCAGAGCGGCAGGCGCCACATCGGATCGTCGAGAGCCTCGGCCTTGGCGAGGAGGCGCGAGGCGAGCTTTTCGTCGTTGGCGAACAGCACCGGGAGCTCGGGGCCGAGCGCCACGCGCGCGGCGCCGGTGAGGGTGGCGAAATCGATGAGGGTCCTGGGCTTGCCTTCCACGGCGTAGGCGAGCGCGTCGCACAGGATCAGGCGGCCCTCCGCGTCGGTGTTGCCGATCTCGACCGTGAGGCCCTTCCTGGTGCGCACCACGTCGCCGGGGCGATAGGCGTTGCCGCTGATGTTGTTTTCCACCGCGGGCACCAGCATCTGCAGGCGCACCGGGAGCTTCCTCTGCATGATGAGCCGCGCGAGCGCGATGGCGTGCGCCGCACCCCCCATGTCCTTCTTCATGAGGCGCATGCCCTCGGCGCCCTTGATGTCGAGCCCGCCCGTGTCGAAGCACACGCCCTTGCCGACCACCGCGATCTTCGGATGCTTCGGGTTGCCCCAGTTGATTTCGAGGAGCCGCGGGGGACGGGCAGCCGCGCGTCCCACCGCGTGGATCGCCGGGAAATTCTGCGCGAGGAGCTCGTCGCCAACCCACTCGTCGAACTCGCCGCCGAAAAGCTCGGCCTGCTCGCGCGCGATGTCGGAGAGGTGCTCCGGGCCCATGTCTTCGGCGGGCGTGTTGACCAGGTCGCGCACCAGCCGCACGGCCTGCGCCATCTCGAGCGCCTCGCGCACCGGCGCCGACGATTCGAGCTGCAGATCCGCGGCCTTGCGCTTCGCTTTCTTGTAGCGCGTGAACTG
>JBDTXQ010000368.1:0-3434 GCA_040006115.1 Usitatibacter sp. | reverse complement strand
TCGGACTGTTGACTATGTAGTCGAGGTCGATGGCGAGGTCGAAGCGGATCATTGCGGCTTTCAGGCGTGCGTGAAGGGGGAGTCTCATTATGGCGTAGCGGCGATGCAACCGAACTGTTCGAAACGCCGATACGCGGATAGGACGGGTCTTACAGACGGTCTCGGCGCGGGGCTGTAATTTCGGACTTCGGAAGAGGAAGAGGTCGAAGAACGATGCTGAAGAGGAAAGCCATGCCCCGCGAGCTCTGGAAAGGCGCCGTTCGATTCGGCCTCGTGCACATCCCCGTGTCCCTCTATCCCGCCGAGCAGAGCGAAGAGCTCGCCTTCACGATGCTCGACAAGCGCGACCTGCAGCCGGTGGGCTTCAAGCGCTACAACAAGACGACCGGCGACGAGATCGCGTACGAGGATATCGTCAAGGGCTACGAGTGGGAAGACGGCCACTACGTGACCCTCGAGAAGGAAGACTTCAAGCGCGCCAACGTCGAGGCGACCCAGACCGTCGACATCGTGGGCTTCATTCCCGACAAGGAGATCCCCCCTTTCTACCTGGAGTCGCCGTACTACCTCGCGCCCGGCAAGCATGGCGACAAGGGGTACGCGCTCCTTCGCGAGGTGCTCGAGCGCACCGGCAAGGTGGCGATCGCGACAGTGGTGATCCGAACGCGCCAGCACATCGCGGTGCTCTACCCGCGCGACAACGTGCTGGTGCTGAACACCCTGCGCTACGCGAACGAGCTGCGCCCGGCGAAGGACCTCGACGTGCCGAAGGACCTGAAGGAGGCGAAGGTCCAGCCCAACGAGATCAAGATGGCCGAGCGCCTCATCGACGACATGTCGATGAAGTGGAATCCCGACGAATACCACGACACCTATCGCGACGACCTCCTCAAGCTGATCGAGGAGAAGGCGGCGGGCAAGCTCAAGGTCGAGCCGAAGAAGCGCGCGCCCCGCGGGGCCGAGGTGATCGACTTCGCGTCGCTCCTTGAGCAGAGCCTCGCCTCGCGCAAGGGCGGCGCAGCGTCCAGGGCGGCGAACGACGAGGACGCGGTGCCCCGCAAGAAGAGCGCCGCCAGCGCGCGCCGCAAGCCGCCCGCGAAGGCGCCGGGCGCGAGCCATCATCGCCGCGTCGCATGATTCCGATCCACCGTTTCCATCGAGGAGAAATCGAATGACCAACAGGATGATTCTTGCCGTCACCGGCCTTGCTGCCTTCGTCACCTACTGCTTCAACCGCGGCCAGGCCGCGCAGGTTCACAAGGCGCAGGTGAAGCATGACCTGCGCCGCTGGGAGGACGAAGGCGGCAATGTCCCGCACGTCGCGACGCCGTCGCCAGCTCCCGTACCGATGAGCTCGTTTCCGGGCAACGGGTCCTCGCCGCGGCACTGAGGCGTCGAAGCTCAACTCGGAACCCCGCCATGATCGAACGCGAAGCCCACATTCCCACGCCCGAGCCGCCGCATCTCCCCCAGCCGGTCGAGCCCCCGCCCGGGCCGCCGGTAAATCCACGCCCCATCGACGATCCCACCCTGCCCAAGCAGCTGCCGCCGGTAAGCGATCCGCCGCCGGACGAGAAGCCCAACCCCGCGCGCTACTGAAAGTGGTGTCAGGTACACATTTTTAAGTCGTACCTGACACCACTTTTCAGCGGGGGCCGACCATGTCCTCGGGCCTCACCCACTCGTCGTATTGCGGGGCGGTGACGTGTTTCGACGCGAGCGCCGCCTCGCGCAGCGTCGTGCCCTCCGTGTGCGCCTTCTTCGCGATGGCCGCCGCCTTGTCGTAGCCGATGTGGGGCGCGAGAGCCGTCACCAGCATGAGCGAGCCCTGCACCAGCGCCGCGATGCGATCGCGATTCGGCTCGATTCCGCGCACGCAGTGCTCCTCGAAGCTTGCCATCCCGTCGCCCAGCAGCCGCACGCTCTGAAGGAAGGCGTTGGCGATAAGCGGCTTGAAGACGTTCAGCTCGAGGTGGCCCTGGGCGCCGCCGAAATTCAGCGCCACGTCGTTGCCCATCACCTGGCACGCGGCCATGGTGAGCGCCTCGCACTGCGTGGGATTTACCTTGCCCGGCATGATCGAGCTGCCGGGTTCGTTCTCCGGGATCGTGATCTCGCCGATGCCGCAGCGCGGGCCGCTCGCGAGGAGGCGCACGTCGTTGGCGATCTTCATGAGCGCGGCGGCCAGGCCCTTCACGATGCCGTGCGCGTAGACCATCGCGTCGTGGGTGGCCAGCGCCTCGAACTTGTTGGGCGCGGTCACGAAGGTGCAACCGGTGAGGCGCGAGAGCTCCGCCGCGGCGAGCTCCCCGAAGCGCGGATGCGTGTTGAGCCCGGTGCCGACGGCGGTGCCGCCCAGCGCGAGCTCCGACAGGTGCGCGAGCGACGCGTGCAGGTGCGCGCGCGCGTGGTCGAGCTGCGCGACGTATCCCGAGAATTCCTGCCCGAGCGTGAGCGGGGTCGCGTCCTGCAGGTGCGTGCGGCCGATCTTCACGATGCCGTCGAAGGCGGATTTCTTCGCCGCCAGGGTGGCGCGCAGCGTGTCAAGGGACGGCAGAAGCCGGCGCGTGAGCGCCACCACCGCCGCAACGTGCATCGCAGTGGGAAAGACGTCGTTGGAGCTCTGGCCGCGATTCACGTCGTCATTGGGGTGGATCGAGCGCCCTTCCCCGCGCGCGCCGCCCAGGATCTCGCTCGCCCGGTTGGCGAGCACCTCGTTCATGTTCATGTTGGACTGCGTGCCCGAGCCCGTCTGCCAGACGAACAGCGGGAACTCGCCATCCCACTTTCCGGCGAGGATTTCGTCGGCGGCCGCTGAGATGGACCGGGCCTTGTCCGCTGTTATCTCTCCGAGGGACAGGTTCACCGTGGCGCACGCGCGCTTCACCCAGGCGAGCCCCTCGATGATCTCGGCGGGCATGCGTTCCCCGGAAATGCGGAAGTGCTCGAGGGAGCGCTGCGTCTGCGCACCCCAAAGGTGATGGTCGGGCACTTCGATGGGCCCGAAGGTGTCTTTCTCGATGCGCATGCCTGCCATGATTCCTCCGCTTGAATCTGTTGCCCGGATTTTCCCGTAAAGTCGCCGTTGGACAAAACGAAAGGGACTCGCCGAATGAAGAAATCAGTGATCGTGGCCGGCCTCGTGGCGGCTACCGCCATCGGCGCGCAAGCGCAGCAGGTCAAGCCCGAGAACCAGGTCAAGTTCCGTAGGGCAGCGTACCAGTTGATGAACCTGAATTTCGGTAGCCTCGCGGCGATGGCGGAAGACAAGAAGCCCTTCAACAGGGACGAGGCGTCGCGCAACGCGGAGTTCGTCGCCCTGCTGGCGACCGTGCCGAGGAGCTATTTCGGCGAGGGAACCGACAAGGACACCAAGGCCAAGCCCGAGATCTGGGCCCATCGCGCCGATTTCGACGCGAAGATGGACAAGATGG
>JBDTXQ010000367.1:0-3438 GCA_040006115.1 Usitatibacter sp. | reverse complement strand
TCGTGCGCCCCGGCCCGATCATGGGCGGCATGGTGCATCCGTACCTGCGCCGGCGCCAGGGACTGGAGCCGGTGAGCTACGCGAGCGAGGAGGTGAAGAAGGTCCTCGAGCGCACCCTCGGCGTCTCGATCTTCCAGGAGCAGGTGATGCAGCTTGCCGTCGTCGCGGCGGGCTTCACCCCGGGGGAAGCCGACAAGCTGAGGCGCGCGATGGCGTCGTGGCGAAGGCGCGGAGGGATCGAGCCTTTCCGCGACAAGCTCGTGCAAGGCATGCTCGCCCGCGGCTACCAGCGCGCGTACGCCGAGCAGATCTACCAGCAGATCCAGGGCTTCGGCGAATACGGCTTTCCCGAGTCGCACGCCGCGAGCTTCGCATTGCTGGTCTACGTGTCGAGCTGGCTCAAGTGCCACGAGCCTGCGGCCTTCGCGTGCGCGCTCTTGAACAGCCAGCCTCTCGGCTTCTATTCAACCTCGTCGATCGTCCAGGACGCGCAGCGTCACGGCGTGGAAATCCTTCCCGCCGATGCGCAGGCGAGCGATCTCGACAGCAAGCTGGAGAGCAAGGCAGGAGGTGGAAAGCCGGCGCTGAGGTTGGGCCTGGGCCTCATCAAGGGAATTAAAGTAAATTCTTCGAAAGCTATTGTAGAAGCTAGAAAAATAAGAGTATTTACTTCGATAGAAGACCTCGCCCGCCGCGCCGGCCTCGACCGCGGCGACCTCAGCGCGCTCGCGGCAGGCGATGCCTTGTTGAGCCTCGCGGGCCATCGGCGCGCGGCGCTGTGGGAGACGCTCGCCGTGGACGAAGTCACGCGCCTCGAGCTTCCCGCCGTGCCCGTGCAGGCTCCGCTGCTGAAGCCCCCCACGGAGGGCGACGACATCGTCGGCGACTACGCGAGCATGGGCCTCACGCTGCGCCGCCATCCCTTGGCGCTGCTTCGTGCGAGCCTGAAGAAGCGCCGCATCCATACATCCACCGAAGTCGCGCAATCGCGCAACGGCCAGTTCATCCGCGCCGCGGGTATCGTCACGTGCCGCCAGCGCCCCGCCACCGCGAGCGGCGTGATTTTCGTCACCCTAGAAGACGAGACCGGCTACGTGAACGTGATCGTCTGGAACGATCTGGCCGACCGGCAGAGGCGCGAGCTCATCGGCTCGCGCCTCCTCGCCGTGAGCGGCGAAGTGCAGCGCGAGGGGCGCGTCGTCCACATCCTCGCGCGTCGCCTCGAGGACCTGAGCCCGATGCTCGGACGCCTCGCCACCTCGAGCCACGACTTCCACTGAGGGGACAACCGTACCAAAGTACGGTATCGAACAAAGTGCCGCGAAATCGAGGGCGCGCGAAGCCGCGCTTGGTATGATCTTGTTACATGAGCGCCGGCTTCCACGTCATCGATACGTTAAGAAGCGCCTGTGCAGCGTTGGCGGCGCTGCCCGTGCTCGCCCAGGGCGCCGTCCAGCTTGCGCAGGCGCCCGACCTCGCGGAGCTCTCCCTCGAGCAGCTCACCAACATCACCGTCACCTCGGCGTCGCGGCGTCCTGAGCGCCTGATCGACGCCCCCGCTTCGATCTTCGTGATCACCGGCAACGACATCCGCCGCTCGGGCGCCACCACGCTCGCCGAAGCCCTGCGCCTCGCCCCCAACCTGCACGTCGCCGCGATCGACAACGACCAGTACGGCGTGACCGCGCGCGGCTTCAACAGCACCACCGCCAACAAGCTGCTGGTCATGATCGACGGGCGCACGGTGTACACGCCGCTTTTCTCCGGGGTGTTCTGGGATGCCCAGGATGTGATGCTCGAGGACGTGGAGCGCATCGAGGTCATCAGCGGGCCCGCGGCCACGCTGTGGGGAGCCAATGGCGTGAACGGCGTCATCAACATCACCACGCTTTCGGCGGCCAGGACCCAAGGCACGCTCGTCACGGGATTCGGCGGCGACCAGCAGAGGGGAGGGGCGGTGCGCACCGGCGGCGCGCTGGGGGAGGGCGGTCACTATCGGGTGTACGCCCGCTATGCCGACATCGACGCGACCCGTCTCGCGAGCGGCGCGTCCACGCGCGACGAGTCGGAGAGAAAGCAAGCGGGCTTCCGCGTGGATTGGCGTGAGAGCGCGGCCGGGGCCATAACCCTGCAAGGCGATGCCTATCGCGGCGACGGCAACACGCTGGCTGGACTGCGCACGTTCTCCGGATCGAACCTGCTCGGACGCTGGGACTCGAATGGCGCAGACGGATCGAGCTCGAAGTTGCAGGCCTACTACGACCGCACCGAGCGCGAGCACGCCGGTACCTTCGGCGAGACCCTCGACATCTTCGACGTCGAGTACCAGCGCATGTCCCGCCCCATGCCCGGTAACACGCTCGTGTGGGGCACCGGCTACCGCTACGGAAGCGATCACGTCCGCAACTCGCCGGGCATCGCATTCGTGCCCGCGGACAAGAAGATGCACTGGGGTAACGCGTTCGCGCAGGACGAAATCGCGCTGCGTCCCGACCTCGAGCTCACGCTCGGCGTGAAGGTGGAGACCAATCCGTACACGGGCCACGAGTGGCTGCCCAACGCGCGGCTCGCCTGGCAGCTTTCACCCAACCACCTCCTGTGGGGAGCGCTCTCGCGCGCCGTGCGCGCGCCCTCGCGCCTCGATCGCGAGCTTTTCGCGCCGGCGCGGCCCCCCTTCGTGGTCATCGCGGGCAACGAGACCTTCCAGTCGGAAGTCGCCAACGTGGCCGAGCTCGGTTACCGCGCGCAAGCTTCGCAGGCCGTGTCGTATTCGCTGACCGCCTTTCATCACCGCTTTCCCAACCTGCGCAGTGTCGAAGCCTCGGCGGCCGGTCCCATCCTCGCCAACGGCTTCGAGGGGCGCCTGTCCGGCGTCGAGGGTTGGGGCCGCTATCGCGCGACCCCGGAGCTGCGCTTCAGCGCCGGATTCGTGGCGATGGATCACAACCTGAAGGTGAAGCCGGGCGTTGTCGACTTGCGCGGAGCGTCGACGCTCGGCAACGACCCGAAGCGCACCGCCTTCGCGCAGGCGAGCTGGGATTTCCTGCCGCGCCACGAGCTGGACGTCACGGTCCGGCATGTCGGCGCCCTGGCCGATCCCGAGGTGCCCGCCTACACGAGCGTCGACCTGCGTCTCGGCTGGCAATTTTCCAGCTCGCTCCGGCTTTCGCTCGTCGTGCAAAACGCTGCCGACCGCAAGTACGCGCAATTCGGTGCGCCGGCCGCGCGCGCGGAGTTCGAGCGCAATGTCCTCTTGAAGCTCACGTGGAAGCCATCGTGAGAGCCCCGCGCATCGTGATGCTGGCGTTGACGCTGCTCGGCCTTGGCGCCGCGGTCGCCGCTCATGCGCAGAGGGCAGAGGCGCCCGAGGCGAGCGTGAAGGCCGCCTTCATCTACAAATTCGCCGGCTACATCGAATGGGCTGCGGCAACCTTCGCC
>JBDTXQ010000366.1:0-3444 GCA_040006115.1 Usitatibacter sp. | reverse complement strand
AAGCTCGGCCTCGACTACGAGACGCTCGCGATGGTGAACCCGCGCATCATCTACTGCGGTGCCTATGGGTTCTCGGAGAAGGGCCCGTATGCGGGCCAGCCCGCATTCGACGACATCATCCAGGCGATGAGCGGCATCGCGGCGCTGCAGGGCCACAACGGCGGCGCGGGGCCCGAGTACGTGAACACCATCATCGCCGACAAGGCCGCGGGCCTCACCGCCGCCTACGCGATCGCGATGGCGCTCTACGAGCGCGAGCGCTCCGGCAAGGGCCAGGCCATCGAAGTCCCGATGTACGAGACCATCGTCTCCTTCACGCTCCTCGAGCACATGGCGGGCGAAACTTTCGTGCCCGCGGTGGACAGCATGGGCTACGAGCGCGTGCTCTCGCCCAACCGCAAGCCCTATCGCACCAGGGACGGCTACATCGGGCTCTTGCCCTATACCACCGCGCAATGGCAGCGTTTCTTCGCGGCCGCTGGCGAAACCGCGCTCGCCCAGGATCCGCGCGTGACCGATGCCTCGAAGCGCAGCCAGAATATCAACATGCTCTATGCGGAGCTCGCGCGCATCGTCGCGACCAGGACCACCGCGGAGTGGGTCGCGCTGCTGAAAGACGCGGACATCCCGATGACGCCGGTGCGCACGCCCGACGACCTCCTTACCGACCCGCACCTCGCCGCGGTCGATTTCTTCCGCGAGGTCGATCATCCTTCCGAGGGGCGCATTCGCACTCTCGGCATTCCCGTCACCTTCTCGCGCACGCCCGGCGCGGTGCGCTCGCTGCCGCCGCGGCTGGACGAGCACCGCGACGAAATCCTGAACGAGGCCAGGCATGAAAAATGAAGCCGTGAAGCCGCGCTACTTCGTGCGCGCGGGCGATGTGGCCGGGTACCATCCCGCCAACCACGTCGGCACCGTCAACCACCGCATCATCGGGCGCGAGACCGTCGGCGCGAAGCACCTGGAAGTCGTTCACGGCACCATTGAGAAAGGCAAGGGCGCGCTACCGCACGCGCACCCCGGTATCGAGCAGGTCTGCTACATGCTGGAAGGCCGCGCGCGCGCCGAGGTGGGCGGCGAGACCTGCGAGCTCGGGCCCGGCGACTCGTGCTTCTTCCCGCCCGGCCTGACGCACGTGTTCACGGTGGTGAGCGACGAGCCCGTCAAGGTGCTCGTGATCTACTCCCCGCCCTACGAAGAATCACCTGATCGTGTCATCCGCCAGCGCCATCAGGCAAGGTGAAAAACTTTTGACGTAATCCGACAGGAGAAAAAGATGCGCCTCATCACCGCCACTCTCGCAGCAATCACCGCAGCCCTCCTCTCAACGACGGCTTTCGCGCAGTCGTATCCCACCCGCCCGGTGACGCTGGTGGTTTCGTTCGCGGCCGGCAGCGGCACCGACAGCGTCGCGCGCATCGTGGCGCAGAGACTCTCGGAGCGGCTCAAGCAGCCGGTGGTCGTGGAGAACAAGGCCGGGGCTAACGGCCAGATCGCCGCCGAGTACGTGAAGAACGCGAAGCCCGACGGCTACACGCTGTGGATGACGACCAACACCACGCACTCGGCCAATCCGAGCCTGTACAAGGACCTTCGCTACGACCCGGTCAAGGACTTCACGCCGATCATCTTCGTGGGCGAGCTGCCGTTCGCGCTCGTCGTCAACAACGACCTGCCGGTGAAGAACCTGAAGGAGTTCATGGCGTACGCGCGCGCCAATCCCGGGAAGATCTCATACGCGACGCCGAACAGCACCTCCCTGGTGGGCTCGGAGACGATGAAGCGCCTGGGCAAGCTCGACATGGTCGCCATCCCCTACAAGTCGAGCCCCCAGGCGCTCACCGACACCATGGGCGGCACGGTGCAGATGTACATCGTCGACCTCGGCTCGGGCCTGCCGAACATGAAGGCGAACAAGGTGCGCACGATCGCGGTGACCCCGAAGGCGGGCTCGAAGCTGCTGCCCGGCGCGCCGCCCATCGCGGCCGAGATCCCGGGGTTCGACCTGACCTCGTGGAACGGCATCTTCGGTCCGGCGGGATTGCCGCGCGAGGTGGTCGACACGGTCTCGAAGAACGTTCTCCTCTTGCTTGCCGAGAAGGAAGTCCAGGACAAGATCGAGGCGATCGGCTTCGAGCCCAAGCCGTCGAAGTCGCCCGAGGAATTCCAGAAATACGTGGCCGACCAGCTCGCGCACTGGACACAGCTCGTGAAAGCCGCCGGGATCAAGCCCGAGTAGCGGCCGTGGACTTCGCGCTCAACGACGACCAGGTCGCGATCCGCGAGGCGATCGGCAAGGTCTGCGCGGGCTTCGACGACGACTACTGGCTGAAGAAGGACCGCGAGGGCGGCTTCCCGCACGACTTCCACCAGGCGTTCGCGAAGGCGGGCTGGCTCGGCATCTGCATGCCCGAGGAGTACGGCGGCTCCGCGCTCGGCGTCACCGAGGCCGCGATCATGATGCAGGCGATCAGCGAGTCCGGCGCGGGGCAGAGCGGCGCCTCGGCCGTTCACATGAACATCTTCGGGCTGAACCCGGTGGTGGTGTTCGGCACCGAGGCGCAGAAGAAACGCTTCCTGCCCCCGCTCATCGCCGGCGAGGAGAAGGCATGCTTCGCGGTGACCGAGCCCGACGCGGGGCTCAACACGACGAAGTTGAAGACGAAGGCGGTGCGCACCGGCGACCATTACACGGTGTCGGGCGCGAAGGTGTGGATCTCGACCGCGCAGGTGGCGCAGAAGATGCTGCTGCTCGCGCGCACCACGCCCATCGAGGAGGCGAAGAAGCCCACGCTCGGCTTGTCGCTCTTCTACACCGCGCTCGATCGCAAGGCGGTCGAGGTGCGCGAGATCGAGAAGATGGGCAGGAAGTGCGTCGACTCGAACCAGGTCTTCATCGACGGGCTGCGCGTGCCGCTCGAGGATCGCATCGGCGAGGAGGGGCGCGGCTTCGAGTACATCCTGCACGGCATGAATCCGGAGCGCATCCTGATCGCGGCGGAAGGCGTGGGGCTCGGCAAGGTCGCGCTGAAGCGCGCCACGCAATACGCCAAGGATCGCGTCGTCTTCAACCGCCCGATCGGCAAGAACCAGGCGATCCAGCATCCGCTCGCCGAATGCTGGATGGCGCTCGAGGCCGCGAACCTGATGGTCTTCAAGGCCGC
The DNA here is from genome assembly GCA_040006115.1 of Usitatibacter sp. Lineage (GTDB taxonomy): Bacteria > Pseudomonadota > Gammaproteobacteria > Burkholderiales > Usitatibacteraceae > Usitatibacter. The sequence continues at coordinate 277 of JBDTXQ010000366.1, read as the reverse complement.
GACGCTCTACGACGCGGGCCAACCGTGCGGGGCGGAAGCCAACGCCGCGAAGTACCTGGCGGGCGAGGCCGGCTTCAACGCCTGCCAGACGGCGGTCATGACCCATGGCGGCTACGGCTACGCGAAGGAATACCACGTCGAGCGCTACCTGCGCGAGGTGATGATCTCGCGCATCGCGCCCATCAGCCCGCAGCTCATCCTCTGCTACATCGCCGAAAAAGTCCTCGGCCTCCCCAAATCCTATTAAGTCGTGTCAGAGGGTTAGCTGGAACGAAAG
>JBDTXQ010000365.1:0-3462 GCA_040006115.1 Usitatibacter sp. | reverse complement strand
CGAGGTAGTTCTTGGCGATTCCCTTCACGAACAGGCCGTCGATCTTGATGCCGTCCACCGGGAAGTGCTTGAGATAATTGAAGGACGACAGCCCGCTGCCGAAGTCATCCAGCAGGAAGCGCACGCCCATGCCGCGCAGCGTCTCGATGAGCGCGCGCGCGCTCGAGGTTGGCGATCGCCGCGGTCTCGGTGATCTCGAAGTAGATCGCCTGGGGCGGGATGGCGTACTCCTCGAACTTCGCCTTCATGAAGTCGGCGAAATCGGGGCTGGAAAGGGTGTGGCCCGAGAGGTTGATCGAGAATTCCGCGGGCGAGGCGTCGTCGCGCTGGCGGGCGAGGCGCTTGAAGTCCGTGAAGGCGCGATCCACAACCCAGCGGTCGATGGTGCGCATGAGGTCGTAGCGCTCCGCCACCGGGATGAAGGACATGGGCAGGATCAGCTCGCCGCCGGTCTCGCTCATGCGCAGCAGCGCTTCCACGCGCGGCACGCCGATCACGCGGGGCGCGTCGATCGGCACGATCGGCTGGTAGAGCAGCGTGAACGCGCCCTCGGTGAGAGCGTCGTTGATGCGCTTCAGCCAGCCGCGGCTCGTCTGGCGCATGTATTGCGAGGCGCTCGCGTCGTGGAAGGCGAACACCCGGTTCCTGCCCTGCTCCTTCGCGGTGAAGCACGCGGTGTCCGCCTCCGACAGGATCGCCGAGAGGCTCGGGGCGAGCCGCGTGATCGCCACCACGCCCACGCTCACGCCCACCTGGAAGGCCTTGTCGTTCCAGTCGAACTGCCACGCCTGCACCGAGTCGCGCAGCTGCGTGGCCGCCGCGTGGGCGAACTCCGCGCTGCAGTTCTCCAGCAGCACCGCGAACTCGTCGCCGCCGATGCGTGCGAGCGTCTCGCCCTCGCGAAGGGTCGACTGCATCACCGGCACGATGCGCCGCAGGAGCTCGTCGCCCGCGAGGTGGCCGTAGGAATCGTTGATGCGGTGGAAGTAGTCGATGTCCACGTAGAGGAGCGCGTGGGTGCTGCCCTGGGACTTCGCGGTGGCGAGCGCGCTCTCGAGGCGCTCCTCGAGCGCCTTGCGGTTGGGCAGCGAGGTGAGGGCGTCGTGGTTGGTGAGGAAGAAGATCTGCTGGCGCGCGGTGTCGAGGCGCTCCTGCAGCCGGCCATGCGCGCCCTTGGAGTCCCTGGCGAGCACGACCATCTCCCCCATGAGCTCCTCGAGCGGCAGCGTGAGCTCGGGAAGCGCCGGGTCCGCGCCGCCTTCCGCGACCATCCTCACGGCGTCGCGCACCGCGTCGACCTCGCCCACGGCCATCCGCGCCGCGAGCGAGCCCAGCAAGAAGAGGCTGCCAACGCTCGCCGCGAGCGCCATGGAAAGCGTCCACGCCTGCGCGGTTATGGTCTCCATCCCCAGGAACGCGCGCGCGAGCACGTAGACCGCGCAGAACACCGCGATGGGAATGGCGCCGAGCGCCACGAGGCGCGCGGCGAGGAGTTTGCGGGTGTCGGGTGCGGGAGCGTCGGCCATCGGGGCTCTCAGGCCGCCAGCGCCTCGCGCAGCCAGACGCAGCGGCCCTTGCTCTCGCGCTCGATGCGCTCGCACATCGAGAGGTGCGCGGCGAGCTCTTCGTCGCTCGCGTGGAGCACCACGATGGCCGCGCAGCGCGGCGCGTCCGAGAGCGCGGCCGAGGGGGCGTCAGGCGCCGCCATCATCATGATGTCGAGCGTCTCCTGCCCGCGCGTCATGGCGAGCCACACGTCGGCAAGGAGCTGCGCGTCGAGGAGCGCGCCGTGCAGGGTGCGCCGCGAATGGTCGACCGAGTAGCGCTCGCACAACGCGTCGAGGGAGTTCTTCTTCCCCGGGTGCAGCTCGCGCGCCATCATGAGGGTGTCGGACACGCTGCATAGCGTCTCGACCGCCGGGCGGCCGATGAGCGCGAGCTCCGCGTTCAGGAAGGCCACGTCGAAGGGCGCGTTGTGGATGAGTAGCTCGGCGCCGTCGACGAACTCGAGAAGCTCCTCGACGATGTCGGCGAACGCCGGCTTGTCGGCGAGGTCCTCGGCGGTCATGCCGTGCACCTGCGTCGCCGCGAGGTCGATGTCGCGGCCGGGGTTCACGAAGCGGTGGAAATGCCGTCCCGTAGCGCGCCGGTCGTCGAGCTCCAGGCACGCGACCTCGATGATGCGATGGCCTTCCGCGGGCTCGAGGCCCGTGGTCTCGGTGTCGAGGACGATTCTTCTCATCGAGCCAGGCTCATGGGAGCGACTCCACTCCCTTGTTGGCGAGCGCGTCGGCGCGCTCATTGCCCGCGTCGCCGGCGTGGCCCTTCACCCATACCCAGTCGATCTCGTGGGTGCGCACCACCTCGTCCAGCTTCTTCCACAGGTCCACGTTCTTCACCGGCTCCTTCGCGGCGGTGCGCCAGCCGCGCGCCTTCCAGCCGTTGATCCATTCGGTGATGCCCTTCTGCACATACTGCGAGTCGGTATGCACGATCACGCGGCACGGGCGCGTCAGCGCCCCGAGCGCCTCGATTACCGCGGTGAGCTCCATCCGGTTGTTGGTGGTGAGCGCCTCGCCGCCGAACATCTCGCGCTCGGTGCCGTTCACCTCGAGGATGGCGCCCCAGCCCCCAGGGCCGGGATTGCCCTTGCACGCGCCGTCCGTATAGATGTGAATTGCCTTGCCTTCCGTGTCGTGGCGGGAGGCGGCGGGTGCGCTTTTCACTTACTTGACGACCTTGAGATGGGAGGCGCCCTGGCGTTTGGCGCCGGCGAGCGCCTTCTCCAGCGCGTCCTTCTGCTGCGCCCACGCGGGCGTGAGGAGCCGCATGCCCCGCACGCGCTTGATGGCCTGCAGCATGTACACCGCGCCGCCCACGGCCCACCAGCGGTCGCCCGCCGGCTCCATGAAACCGAACTGGCGGCGCACCTTGCCGCTCTTGAAGGGCGGCGCGTAGGCAACCAGGCGCCCGGCGTTCACGTCGAAGCCGAGGAGCGCCAGCCAGTCCTTCACGCGCAACAGCGACACGAAGCGGCCGTTCCACGGATGCTCGTCGCGCCCGAAGCCGAACGCGCTGCGCAGCCCCCAGAGACTCCATGGGTTGAAGCCCACGATCACGAGCCGCCCCTCCGGCATCATCACGCGGTCGACTTCGCGCAGGATCTCGTGCGGCCCGGCCGCGAACTCGAGCACGTGGGGCAGCACGACGAGGTCCACCGACTGCGAGGCGAACGGCAGCTCATGGCACTTCGCGTAGAGGTTGGGCCGGTCGGCGGCCGCAACGCGCACGCGATGCGCGATGCGGCTCGCCCGCAGCAGGTCCACGCCGGGCATGCCGATCTGCAGCGCGTGATAGCCGAACACGTCGAGCGTCACGTCGTCGAGGTACGCCTGCTCCTTCTCGAGCAGGTACTGCCCGAGCGGCGTGGCGAACCAGTCCTGCAGCGTGTTGGTCGGCATG
>JBDTXQ010000364.1:0-3465 GCA_040006115.1 Usitatibacter sp. | reverse complement strand
CGAGGAGCTGCAGGTTGGCGACCTTGATCGAGGTGCCGGGGATGGTGATCTCGCCGTGGATGATGCCGACGTTCAGCCCGCTGCCGATAGTGCTCGGGGCCGACGCGATGCCGAGGATGTTGCTGCCCGCGGTGGTGCTGAAGTTGGTGCCCCCGAAGACGGCCTGGTCGTTGCCGATGTTGCGCGCGGCGTTCCACTGCACGCCGAACTCGGCGGCGCGTCCCGTGGACACTTCCACGATGAGCGCTTCCACGTAGACCTGCTGGCGGCGCTGGTCGAGCGTGTCGATCACCGTGCGCAGGCTCCGGTACACGGGCTCGGACGCGGTGATGATGATCGAGTTGGTGGGTGCGTAGGCCTGGATGATCGAGCTGGGCGCGGCGGCGGGCGAGGCGCCGCCGGTGGTGGTGGACGCCGTGGTCTGCTGTGCGGTGCCGCCCGCGGGCGTGGTGCTCGTGGTGGTGGTGCGCGACGACTCGCTCCCGGAAAGGAGGCCGCGCAGCGTCTCGGCGATGCGCGTGGCGTCGGCGTTCCTCAGGAACACGGTGTAGATGTTGCCGTTGCCCGCGCCTGGGGAGTCGAGGCCCGCGACGAGTGTCTTGATGCGCGTCATGAGCCCCGCATTCTCGGCGCGCACCAGGAGCGAATTGGTGCGCACGTCCACGCTGATCGCGGCCTTGGGCGGGGTGCCGGGCGAGGTGGGCGAGGGCGAGGTCTCCGGGATCACGCGCGTGAGGATCTGCGCGATGTCGATGGCGGAGGCGTTCGCGAGGCGCAGCAGCTGCACGTCGCCCGCCGTGGGCAGGTCGATCGACTGGATGATGCGCTGGATGCGGCGCACGTTCTCCGCGTAGTCGGTGATGACGATCGCGTTGTTGTTCGGATAGGCGGCGATGAAATTGTTCGCGGTGACGAGCGGGCGCAGGACGGGCACGAGCTGCACCGCGCTCTCGTTCTGCAGGATGAAGACCTGGGTCACGATGCGGTCGCCAGGTACGCGTGCGGCTTGCGCGCCCACCGGGCCCGCGCTGGTCTTCGCCTCGGACTCGGGAACGATCTTCACGAACCCGCCTTCCTCGACCGCCGCATAGCCCTGCACGCGCAGCGTCGAGAGGAGGATCGAGTACAGCATGTCCTTCGACACGGGCTTGTCGGAGACGATGTTCACCGTTCCGGTCACGCGCGGGTCGAGGATGAAGTTGCGGCCCGTCCACTGGCCGATCGTCTTGATGACCGACTGGATGTCGGCGTTCACGAAGTTGACGGTGATCTTCGTGTCGTCCTGCGCGCTCGCGGCGAGGCAAACCGCACCTAGCATCAGCGATGCGGCGAAGCGGGCCAGCACGCGGCCCGGGGAAGTATCTCGAAACTTGCTCACTTAGCGGGGCTTTGGCGTTGATTTATCGGCGTTTTTCGGCCCCGCCAGTATATACCCGATGGCCCGTTACTCCACCTTCACGTTGGCGTCCTTGATGACCTTCGCCCACATCGCGACCTCGTCATGGATGCGCTTGGCGGCTTCCGCCGGCGTGGTGTGCGTTGCGTAGACGCCCTGCTCGAGGAGCTTCGCCTTCACGTCGGGAAGCTCGAGGATCTTCGTGAGCTCGGCATTGAGGCGGTCGATGACGGGCTTCGGCGTTCCCACGGGCGCGGCCACGCCGAACATCGAGCTCGCCTCGAATCCCGGCATGCCTGCTTCCGCCGACGTGGGGACGTCGGGCAGCGACTCGACGCGCTTCTTCGTGGTGACCATCAGCGCGCGCAGCTTGCCGGCCTTGATGAAGCTCACTGACGCCGGGACGGTCTCGATCATCGACTTCACCTGGCCGCCCATGAGGTCGATCATCGCGGGGCCGCTGCCTTTGTAGGGGATGTGCACCATCTCGGTCCTGGTGACGAGCTTGAACTGCTCCGCGGTGAGGTGCTGCGGCGAGCCGTTGCCCGACGAGGCGTAGGTCATGTCGCCCGGCTTCGCCTTGAGGAGCGCGATGAACTCCTTCAGGTTCTTCGCCGGCACCGAGGGATTCACCACGAGCACGAGCGGGACGTTGCCCACGATCGAGATCGGCGCGAAGTCGCGCTCGAGGTCGAAGTGCGCCGTGTCCTTCTGCAGGGTGGCATTGATCGAGTGGCTGGTCATCGCGCCCATGAGGAGCGTGTAGCCGTCGGGCTTCGCGCTCGCCACCGCGTGCGCGCCGATGTTGCCGCCCGCGCCGGAGCGGTTGTCGACCACGAACTGCTGGCCGAGCCCGTCGGAGAGCTTCTGCGCGAGGACGCGCCCGATGATGTCGGTGGCGCCGCCCGGAGGATACGGCACCACCAGCGTGACCGGCTTGGCCGGGTAGCCCTGCGCGAGGAGCGTGGCGGGAACGGCGCCGAGCGTGGCGAGAACGGCAGCGGCGAGCATCCGAATCATCGATTTCATGGTGTCTCACTCGAGGCAAGCGTACGGAACCCGAGAGTATACTTTTTGAAATGAAGAAGACCCGGCGTCGCGCGGCGATCATCGGCGGCGGCAACATGGGCGCCGACGTCGCGCTCACCTTCGCCGCGGGCGGGTGGCAGGCCCACGTGGTCGAGCTCTCCGAGGCCACGCGCGCGAAGCTTCCCGGCTACTACGCGAGAGGCTTGTCGCAGATCGGCTCCGCCGCGCCGCTCGATCGCTTCACCAGCCACGCGTCGCTCGAGGATGTCCCGTGGCAGGACGTCGAGATCGTGATCGAGTGCATTCCGGAGGAGCTCGAGCTGAAGCAGAAGCTGTTCCGCGACCTCGAGCGCCTCGCGCGGCGCGACACGCCGCTCGCGAGCAACAGCTCGAGCTTTCCCATCAGCGCGATCGCGAAGGGGCTGAAGACCCAGGACCGCATGCTGGGCCTGCACTATTTCCTCCCCGCGCACCTCGTTCCGCTGGTCGAAGTGGTGCGTTCGAAGAAGACGAAGGAGGGCTTGCCGGAAGAGATCGGCGAGCTCATGCGCGCGCTCGGCAAGGTGCCGGTGCAGGTGATGAAGGACATCCCCGGGTTTCTCGCCAACCGCATGCAGCACGCGCTTTCGCGAGAGGCGTTCGCGCTCCTCGACGCCGGCATCGCGAGCGCCGAGGACATCGACGCCGCGGTGCGCTTCGGCTTCGGCTTCCGCTTCCTCGCCGCGGGCCCCTGCCTGCAGCGCGACCACGCCGGCATCGAGGTGCACACCGCCGCGGCGGCGACGATGTATCCGGACCTCTCCAACACTGACAAGCCCGCGAAGGCGCTGCGCAGCCGCGCCGAGAGGGGCGAGCTCGGCATGAAGACCGGCAAGGGCTTCTTCGAATGGGACGCCGACTCCATCAAGCGGGAGAAGAGCCGCTACGAGGGCAAGCTCCTCGCCGGCCTCGACCTTTTCAAGGACGAGCTGCCGAAGCGCCGGGAAGACTGAAACCGGAAAGTCGTGTCAGGTACGACTTTTTAAGTCGTACCTGACACG
>JBDTXQ010000363.1:0-3465 GCA_040006115.1 Usitatibacter sp. | reverse complement strand
TAGCGCCCGACCTCGAGCTTGTAGAGCTCGATGTTGCCGACCAGCTGCTGGAGCTGGATCTTCGCCTGCGCCGACTTGGCCTTGGTCGCCTGCTCCCAGATCTTCGGCCCGATGAACGCCATGATTCCGGCGAGGAGCACGAAGACGATGACGATCTCGAGGATCGTGAAGCCGCGCTCGCGGCGGGACGGAAAGCGATTTCTCATATTTTCGGTACCCCTAGATCGGCAAGTCGTAGACGGACAGCATCGCCGAGAGGATGGCGATGATGATGAAGCCGATGACCCCCGCCATGACGACGATCATGGCGGGCTGCAGCAAGGCGAGCGCCTTCCTGATCGCGACCTCGACCTCGTGGTCGTAGGTCTCGGCCACCTGCATCAGCATGTCGTCGAGGCGCCCGGTCTCCTCGCCGACCTGGATCATGTGAACCGCGAGCATCGGGAAGCGCCCGGTCTCCATCATCGGGCGGCCCAGGCCGCGGCCTTCCTTCAGCTCGCGCGCGACGCCGCTCACGGCTTCGGCGAGGTACGCGTTGGCCATGGTCTCGCGCACGATGTTCAACGCGGCGACGAGCGTCACCCCGTTGGCGAGCAGCGTGCCGAGCGTGCGGGAGAATCGCGCCATCTCCACGCGCGCAAAAAGGCTGCCCACCACGGGGCCGGTCACCAGCCAGCGGTCGAACTTGTAGCGCGCTTCCGGATCGCGCAGGCGGCGCTGCGCGAGGAGGAGCAAGCCCGCAGCCGCGAACAGCATGAAGATCCAGTACTTGCTCATCACGTCGCCGGCGAGGAGAACCAGCTGCGTCATGAGGGGAATGGCCTTGCCCGCGTTCGCGAAGATCGGCTTGAAGCGCGGCACCACCGCCGTGAGCAGGATCACCACCGCGAGGAGCGACACCACCGCCAGGAAAGCGGGGTAGGTCATCGACGCGGTAACGTTGTCGCGCAGCGCCTTGGCGCGCTCCATGTACTCCGCGAGCCGAAGCAGGACCGTGGGGAGGCTCCCTCCCGCCTCGCCGGCGCGGATCATGTTCACGTAGAAGCGCGTGAAGACGCCGCGCTGCGCGTCGAGGGCCTTGGAGAGCGCCGCGCCGCCGCGCACGTCGTTGCGGATCTTCGCAAGGAGCTCGGCGATCCTCGGGCTGGTCGCGAGGCTGATGAGGATCTCGAAGCTGCGATCGAGCGGCAAGCCCGCCTTGAGGAGCGTGGCGAGCTCGCGCGTGATGACGCCGATGTCCTGCTGCGTGATCTTGTTGCGCGAAAAGAGCGGCGGGCGCGCGCTCGCGGCGATCCCCACCTTCGCGCCGCCCGCCTCCTCGGCGCGGATCGGGATGAATCCCATCTCCTGCAGGCGCGCGACCGCGGTGTGGGTCGAGGACGCCTCGAGCACGCCCTCCTGCACCTCGCCGGAAGGACTCACCGCCTTGTATTGGAAGAACGGCATCGCGCGCCCGGAGACTAGTCCTCGCGCGTGACGCGCAGGACTTCCTCGATGGTGGTGATGCCCGCCAGCGACTTCCTCAGGCCGTTCTCGAACATGGTCTCCATGCCCTCGGCGATCGCGGCGGCGCGAAGGTCGCCCGCCGTGGCGTGCCGCATGATGAGGGAGCGAATGCCGTCGGTCATGGTGAGCATCTCGAGGATGCAGATGCGCCCGAAGTATCCAGTGCCCCCGCACTCGGCGCATCCCACCGGCCGGTAGAGCGTTATCTCCCCGCTGCCCTGGAAGCGGCGCAACCCCATCTGCTCGACCACCTCCGGGAGCGCCGGGTAGGGCTCGCGGCAGCTCGTGCAGAGTGTGCGCACCAGGCGCTGCGCGAGGATGCCGTTGATGGTCGAGGTGAGGAGGTAATCCTCGGCGCCCATGTCGAGGAGGCGGCTCACCGTCGACGGCGCGTCGTTGGTGTGCACCGTGGAGATCACCATGTGGCCGGTCAACGCCGACTGCATCGCGATCCGCACCGTCTCCACGTCGCGGATCTCGCCCACCATGATGATGTCGGGGTCCTGGCGCACGATCGAGCGCAGCGCATTGGAGAACGTGAGGTCGATCTGCGGCTTCACCTGGATCTGGTTGATGCCCGGCATCTGGTATTCGACCGGGTCCTCGACGGTGACGATCTTCACGTCGGGCTTGTTGAGGCGATCGAGCGCCGTATAGAGAGTGGTGGTCTTGCCGCTTCCCGTGGGGCCGGTCACGAGGAGGATGCCGTGCACCTCGTCCAACGCGCTGAGGAAGCGCTCGAGCGCCTGGCCCTCGAAACCGAGGGAGGCGAAGTTGAGGGGCACGCCACCCTTGTCGAGGATTCGCATCACGACGCTCTCGCCGTGCATGGTCGGGACCGTGGAGACGCGCAGGTCGATTTCCTTGCCGGAAATGCGCAGCTTGATGCGCCCGTCCTGCGGAAGGCGCCGCTCGGCGATGTCGAGGGACGCCATGATCTTCACGCGCGAGATGATCGCGGCGCTCAACCTCCTCGGCGGCGACTCCACTTCGTGCAGCACGCCGTCGATGCGGTAGCGCACGATGAGCCGGTTCTCGAACGGCTCGATGTGGATGTCCGACGCACGCGATTCCAGCGCGCGCGTGAAGATCAGGTTCACGAGGCGGATCACCGGCGCCTCGGAGGCGAGGTCCTTCAGGTGCTCGACGTCGCCCCAGTCCTGCTCCTCGTCGCGCGAGGTGATGTTGTCGACGATCTGGCCCATGGAGGACTTGCCGCCTCCGTAGAGGCGCTCCAGGGCCGCCTCGATCTCGTTGGGCGCCGCGATGTAGGGGCGGATGCGCTTGCCCGAGGCCATCTGCATGGCCGACAGGACATAAGAATCGCTCGGGTCGGCGATCGCGATGGCGAGCTCGTCATCATCCTCGCGCAGCGGAACCGCCTGCGCATCGCGCAGGAATTTCGACGAGAGCCGCTCCTCCATGAGCGGGATCTCCGGGAAGTCCGCGGCGAGGGCGAGCGGCAGGTCGAGCTGCTCGGCGAGCGCGTCGGCGAGGTCGCGGCCGGAAACCATGCCGAGCCGCAGCAGGATCACGCCGATCTTCTCGCGCGACTCCCCTTCCTGCAGTTTCAGTGCACGTTCGAGGTTCGCGGGGTCGAGCTTGCCGCGCTCGATGAGGATTTCGCCAAGGCGTTTGGGCAAAGTAGCCGATTCGTTGCGTAAGGGGTTGAAAAGTATAGCATCCTGAGCGCTCTTCGACGCTTCAATGCGGCATTGTGACCCCCCCGGCGGGTCAAAGTGCCTGCCCCCGGGGGATCTCCACTGAAAATCCTCGATTGAGCCGAATTGGCGCAAGTGCGCATCGCAAAAAAAAAGCGGGCCGTCTCCGGCCCGCCTTTCCTGAAGCGTGAAGCGAGATCAGTTGTACGCGGTCTCCCCGTGCGACGTCGTATCGAGGCCTTCGCGCTCCTGCAGGTCGACGATCTTGGCCGTCTCCTTGACGATGTACGGCTCGGGC
>JBDTXQ010000362.1:0-3468 GCA_040006115.1 Usitatibacter sp. | reverse complement strand
CATTTCGCCATGAAGCTCGGCATGATGCCGAAGCGCGCGCCGATCTCCTTGGCGCCCGCCTTGAAGAGGATCGCGCGGTCGGCGGCCTCGAGCGCCTCCGAGAAGAGAATCGCCGCCTCGTAGACGCCCGGCCCGGTCTCGGTGTGCAGCCCTTCAATGGGCACGCCGAAGAGGGCCATCTCGTCCATCAGCGCGTTGAAATAGTCGCGGTTGAGATTCGCGCGCAGGAGCGAGTAGCCGAACATGCCCGACGTGATCGGCGTGGGTCCCACGCCCTTCTTCTCCGCCCAGGTGTGCGGCGTCTCGGCGAAGTTGAAGAACTCGAACTCCGAGCCGACCATCGCGGTGAAGCCCATCTTCTCGGCGCGCTTCAGCACGCGCTTCAGCGTCTGGCGCGGGCAGAGCGGATGGGGCTTGCCGTCGCTGGTGACGAAGTTGCCGAGGAAAAACGGCACGCCGCCGTCCCACGGCACGGTTCGGTAGGTGCCAAGGTCGATGCGCGCGAGCGCGTCCGGAAAGCCGTGGTGCCAGCCGGTGAGCTTGGCGTTGTCGTAGCACTGGTCGCTCGAGTCCCAGCCGAACACCACGTCGCAGAAGCCGAAGCCGCTCTCGACCGCGGAGAAGAACTTGTCGCGATGGATGAGCTTGCCGCGGAGGATCCCGTCGATGTCGGCGCAAGCGACCTTCACCTTGCCGATGGGGGACTTGCGCAGCGCCTCGACGATGCCCAATGCGTCCGTCTTCGATGCCTTCTTCGCCGCCATCGAGCCCTCCGCCTGTCGTGTTGAGGGCAGTTTAACGGGTTCCACGCGGGATTTGTCCGCAGCGCCGCGCTGTGCAACACTCCGCGCTGAAGGGGAATCCCGCGGGAGGGTCGCATGAGCAAGGCGTTCACGATCGCGATTTCGGTCGTCGGCCTCGCGGTGTTCGCGCAGTGGTTGGTGTGGCATCCGCTGTTGAGCCCTGCGCCTCGCGACTTCCTGCCCCTCTTCGTGGACCTGCCGCAGGTGGCAGTGAAGAAGGGGATGCTGGTGGGAACCGCCTGCCTGTGGCTCATCGCGGTCACGGGTGCGCTCGCCTCCGCTCTCGCGCTCTTCCTCGCGGTGAAGGGCGGCGCTCGAGAGGAGTCACGCCGACTCGCGACGGCGCTGGGTGCGAGCGCCCTGGCGGTGGCGCATTTCTACTTCCTCGTCCCGTATCCCATCGCCGAAGCGTGGGCGGGCCCCGCCACCCCTCCCGCGTCGCTGCTGGTGCTGGATACCTGTGCCTTCGCCCTCTGGGCGCTGGGGATGCTCTCGCTGGTGCATTTCTTCCGGATCTTTCCGCAGCCGGTGTCGACGCAGGATTGGGAGCGCCACCTCGCGGTCTGGCAAGCCTCCAATCGCGCGATCTACACAACAGGGTGGCGCAAGTGGGTGTATCCCAGCCGTCTCAGCGATCCGGCCCATATGGAAGGCCTGGAGCAGGGCAACGCGCTCGCCAGGATCGTGGCGAGCGCGAGGAGCGCGAAGGCCTGGGCTCGCATGCATCGGGTTCCACAGTCGCGCGCCACGCTTCCAGTCCTTTGCGTGCTGGCGCTGGGCGTGGCGCTCGCGCAGTATGCGATCCGGATCTGGTTCATCGGCTTGCCAAACGGTGGGCGTGCTCCGTTCGCGCTGGTTTTCATGCCGACCAACTTCGTCTGGTTCCTGGGCATGCTTGCGACAGCCCTCGCCTTCGCGTACCTCAAGTACCATCGCAAGCAAGGTTCCGACGAGGACCGCCGCCGCCTTGCATGGATCGAATCCACCGCCTTCGTCGCGGGAGTCCTCTCCTTCGTGATCTTCCAGGCGGGGTTCGCGGCATTCATCCTTCTCGTATTCTTCGCGCTCGAAGCGCTGCCCGCGGGTGGGCTCGAGCAACTGCTGCTCATCCCCTTTCTCCTGGGCATACCGCTTTTCGGTCTCGCATGCACGGTCGCGCTCGCCCTCTCCGTGTTCTATCGCGGCGCGATTGACCCCCGGCACGCCGCGCAACGAGTGACGGTGTGGGGGCTGCTGGGTTTGTTCGTGACGGTGGTCTTCGTGCTGTTGGAGCGCGCAGTGACGGTGAAGCTAACGCAGTGGCTGTCGCTGCCGGCCGAGACCGGGCCGCTGGTGGCCGGCGCGCTGGTCGCGGCGACTGTCGCTCCGGTGCGCACGCGCGTCGAGCGCATGACGCAATCGCTCTCTTCGCGCTTCATGCCGCTCGACGTGATCGCGGGCGGGCGCAAGCAGGAAGCCGCCATCGCGCTCTCGGACCTGAGCGGATACACGGCAATGGCCGAGAAGGACGAGAAGCAGGCGCTGCTGCTCGCCGCGCTCCTGCAGCAGCGCGCGGCGCGCGTTGCATCCACCCACGGCGGGCGCGTCGTGAAGTCGATGGGCGACGCGGTGTTGTTCGAATTCGAGGAGCCCGCGCGCGCCTGCGCGGCGTTACGCGAGCTGCACGCGGGCTTCGGCGGCGCGGCGGAGGCTCTCGGCGTGACGCCGCTCGCGCTGCACTCGGGCGCGCATTCCGGCGAAGTGACCCTCGGCCCCGATGGCGACGTCTACGGGCAGACCGTCAATCTCGCGGCGCGCCTGCAGGGACAGGCGGCCGATGGCGAGATCGTGGTGAGCGACGTGTTGGCGCGTGCCGCGAACGTGCCGTCCGAACAGCTGAAGACACTCGGCGCGAGGAGCCTGAAGAACGTACGGGCTCCGGTGGTTTGCCATGTGCTGCTGGCCGAATCCACCCCCGCGAACACCGGAAGCGATCAGCGCAGCGCGCAGCGCGCCGTCACCTCGAGGTAGTGTTCGATCGGGGGCGTGCGGTGCCCCGGCACCTTCGCGGCATCGTCCCAGCGGCGCACGCGCATCGCCGCCGCGGCGAACGGTTTCGCGATGAACGCGTCGAGCTCGGGTTTCGAGAATATGCCGCCCTGCAGCGTGAGGCTGCGCTTGGAATCCTCGGATAGCGCCTCGTAGTAGTCGGGATCGAGCGCGCAAAGCGCGCGCTTGGCGTCCACATGCAGGCGGATCGCCTCGACCACCCCGGGCGGGAAGAGCGCGCGGATGAATGGAATGGCGAAGTACTGGTGCTGGTCGTCGATGCCGCGCGCGGTCGGCGTCTCGCCCTGCAGGTTGAGGAGGTGGCCCAAGTCGTGGAGGAGGGCCGCTGCGATGAGCTCATCGCCAGCGCCGTCGGCCTCCGCGCGCTGCGCCGACTGCAGCGCGTGCTCTACCTGGGTCACGCCCTCGCCGCCATAGGCGATGTTCCCGTGGTCGCGGAAGAGCTTCTCGATGTCCGCGAGCTTGAGGCTCATCTACTTCACGCGGCTCGCGAGGTCGCCGGCAGCGGGGTTCAAGTCGGTACGTGCCGGGAAGATGCCGGTGGCGTCCACGCTCTTCAGGCGGCTCCTCCTCAACTGCCCGGCCTGCTCGAGGATCGGGTAGGCGGTGGAGCAGA
>JBDTXQ010000361.1:0-3473 GCA_040006115.1 Usitatibacter sp. | reverse complement strand
GCAGGACCTCTTCCGCCTGGTGCGCCAGGGCAAGATCACCACCGACGAGGCGCTCACCAACGCCGATTCGGCCACCAACCTGGGTCTCCTCCTCGGCAACTCCGGGATCATGCCGGTGATGTCGGAGAAGGCGAAGCAGCCGGGCGCCGCGCGCTCGGGCTCCTCCCCCTTCGGCGACTTCAAGATCACCGAAGAGTCCGAGGAGCGGCTGCAGTAGCGCGTCCGGGCGCGGGCGCATGAAGAGCGTCGAGGAAAACCTCACCCAGTACGCGGCCTACCACCGCGACCGGCGCAACATCGCCACCCACTTCGCCGGCGTGCCGATGATCGTCTTCGCGGTCGTTCTCGCGCTCGCCACGGCGAGCTTCACGGTGGCCGACGTCGCGTTCACCCTGGCGGCCCTCGTCTGCATGGCCGCCGGCGCGTACTACCTGCGCCAGGACCTCGCCTTCGGGCTCGCCATGGCGGCGGTGCTGTTCGCTATGTGCGCGGCCGCGAGCGAGATCACCGCGCGCGCTTCGGCCGGGGCCGCGCTCGGCATCGCGCTCGTCGTGTTCACCGCCGGCTGGGCGCTGCAGTTCGTCGGGCATAGGTACGAGGGCATGAAGCCAGCGTTCTTCGACGACGTGATGCAGCTCGTGATCGGCCCGCTCTTCGTGTGCGCCGAGGTTTTCTTCCTGCTTGGCGCCAAGCCGCGGCTGCGCCGCTACATCGAGGAGCGCGTCGGGCCCATCGTCGAACGGCGCGCGCCGGCGAACGCGCCTTCGGACGACAGCCCCGCGACGCATTGAACGAGACCCTGGAGCTCGCCAAGGCGCTCATCGCGCGCAAGTCGTTGACGCCCGACGATGCCGGATGCCAGCAGCTCATCGTCGAGCGCCTCGTGCCGCTCGGCTTCCGCGCGGAGTTCTTCCGCTGCGGCGAGGTGACCAACCTCTGGATCCGCCACGGGAGCGCAAGGCCGCTGGCGGTGCTCGCCGGGCACACCGACGTGGTGCCGCCGGGCCCGCGCGAGAAGTGGCATTCCGATCCGTTCGAGCCGACGGTACGCGACGGCAAGCTCTTCGGGCGCGGCGCGTGCGACATGAAGACCTCGGTGGCCGCGTTCGTGACCGCGGCCGAGCGGTTCGTTGCGGCGCATCCCGATCATCCCGGCTCGCTCGCGCTCCTCATCACGTCCGACGAGGAGGGCCCCGCAGCCGATGGCACCGTGCGCGTGGTCGAGGCGTTGAAGGCGCGTGGCGAGCGCATGGACTACTGCATCGTCGGCGAGCCCTCGTCCTCGGATCGCTTCGGCGACACCGTGCGCAACGGCCGGCGCGGCTCACTCACCGCGCACCTCGTGGTGCAGGGCGTGCAGGGCCACGTCGCCTATCCCCACCGCGTGAAGAATCCGGTGCACCTGGCGGCTCCCGCGCTCGCCGAGCTCGCGGCGGCCGAGTGGGACAAGGGCAACGAATTCTTTCCGCCGACCACGTTCCAGGTCTCCAACATCCACGCGGGCATCGGCGCCCAGAACGTGACGCCGGGGAGCGTGCAGGTCGACTTCAACTTCCGGTTTTCCACCGAGAGCACGCCCGAGGGCCTGAGGGCTCGCGTGCGCGAGATCCTCGATCGCCACGGGCTCGATTACTCGCTCGACTGGGTGCTTGGCGGGAAACCGTTCGCCACGAAGCGCGGGCGCCTGGTGCCGACGCTCACCGAAGCCGTACGGAAGGTCTCCGGCGTCACCCCCGAGATCAACTGCGCGGGCGGCACCTCCGACGGCCGCTTCATCATCGAGGTGTGCGACGAGGTCGCCGAATTCGGCCCGGTGAACCGATCCATCCACAAGGTGAATGAAGCGGTCGCGCTGGACGAGATCGAGCCGCTCGCGGAGGTCTACCGCCTCGCGGTCGAGGACCTGCTGCTCGCGCGATGAGCTCCACGATCCGCGCGTTGCTCGACTACGGCATCGAGCGATTCGAGGCGGCCGAGGTCTCGTTCGGGCACGGCACTGCGAATGCGCTCGACGAGGCGGCGTGGCTCGTGATGCACGCGGCCAGGCTCCCGCCCACCGACCTCGCCCGCCACCTCGACCGCCCGCTCACCGCCGCGCAGGCGAAGTCGGCGCGCGCCTTGATCGACGCGCGCGTGCGCACGCGCAAGCCCGCCGCCTACCTGCTGAACGAAGCTTGGCTCGGCCCGCACCGCTTCTACGTTGACGAGCGCGTCATCGTGCCGCGCTCTTTCCTCGCGGAACTCCTCCAACCCGAAACCGGGGACAGACCTCAGTTTCCAAATGTTGATAATCGAGGTCTGTCCCCGGTTTCGGTTCTTGACCTGTGCACGGGGTCGGGGTGCCTCGCAATACTGGCGGCGCTCGCGTTCCCGGAGGCGCAGGTCGATGCGGTGGACCTATCCGCCGACGCCCTCGAGGTGGCGAGGAAGAATGTCGACGACTATGGGCTAGGGGAGCGCGTGCGGCTCGTGAAGTCGGATCTCTTCGGCGCGCTCGGCGACAAATCCTACGACTTCATCCTCTCCAACCCGCCGTACGTGAAGGCGGCGTCGATGAAGGCGCTGCCGGCCGAATACCGCAAGGAGCCGCCCATGGCGCTCGCGAGCGGCGTGGATGGACTCGATCACACGCGCACCATCCTCGCGCGGGCGCGGGAGCACCTGAAGCCAGACGGGACGCTCTGGGTGGAGATCGGCCACAACCGCAAAGCGCTCGTGCGCGCCTACCCAAAGCTGCCGTTCAAGTGGCCGCGCACGAGCGCCGGCAAAGGCTTCGTCTTCGAGCTGAAGCGCGACGAGCTGCCCTAGGTCCGCCAGGAAGGATCGAGTCGGTCGAGCTTCCTCAGGATCCCGGGCCAGGCGATCATGCCGCCCGACTGCCGCAGCACCACGCTGGAGGCCTTCTTGATGCCCTCGACGATCGGCTGCGGGATGGGGATCAGCTCGCCGCCGCCCGCCTGCGCGCGCACCTGCACCTCGCAGGCCTTCTGCAGGATGTACATGTAGAGGAAGGCGTCGGCGATCGTCTCTGCGCACGTGAGCAGGCCGTGGTTGCGCAGGATGAGGTTGTGCTTCCCGCCGAGGTCGGCGACCAGCCGCGCCTTCTCGTCGACGTTCAGCGCCACCCCCTCGTACGAATGATAGGCGAGGCTCGAGAGCGGGAAGAGCGATTGCTGCGAGAGTGGCAGCAGCCCCGCCTTCTGGCACGACACCGCGACGCCTTCCATCGTGTGCAGGTGCATCACGCAATGGGCGTCTTCGCGCGCCTCGTGCACCGCGCTATGGATGGTGAAGCCCGCGGGATTGATCTCGAAGGGCGAGTCGAGGACCTTGTTGCCGTCGAGGTCGATCTTCACGAGGCTTGACGCCGTGATCTCCTCGAACATCATCCCGTAGGGGTTGATGAGGAAATGATGGCCCGGCCCCGGCACGCGCGCGGAGATGTGCGTGAACACGAGGTCGTCCCAGCCGAA
>JBDTXQ010000360.1:0-3481 GCA_040006115.1 Usitatibacter sp. | reverse complement strand
AACGTGAGCGTGATCGACCTCTCGGCGCTGATGGCGCAGTTCCAGCGCATCACCGACCAGGTGTCGCACGCGGTGGAATTCGTCTTCCTCTTCGCCATCGCGGCGGGGGTGGTGGTGCTCTTCGCGGCAATCAGCTCGACGCAGGACGAGCGCGTCTTCGAGGGCGCGATCCTGCGCACGCTGGGCGCCGACCGGCGCCAGCTTCGCACGTTGCAGCTCGCGGAGTTCCTCACCATCGGCCTCCTCGCCGGCACCATCGCGTCTGGGGGCGCCGTGGGCCTCGCCATGGTTCTCTCCGACAAGGTGCTCGGCGTGGCGTACGACTTCCACTGGGGCTTGCCGCTCGCCGGCATCGCCATTGGCGGCCTCGGCGTCGCGATCGCCGGGCTCCTCGGCACACGTCGCGCCGTGAATTCGCCGCCGCTCCAGACCATCCGCGCCGTCACCTGAAAAGTGGTGTCAGGTACACATTTCAACTGATGAAATGCGTACCTGACACCACTTTCATCCCGCGGGGTGGCGGGCGACGTAGCGCGAGATGCGCGGGGAGCCCTCCGCGATGTGGTGGGCATGGCGGCGCTCCTGGAGCTTCACGTCGGCGTCGGTGAAGCGGTCGAAGCGCCGCAGGTAATCCGCCCACGTGTCGCACGCGAAGTATTCGACGAAGCGCCCGGGCTTCTCGATATCCTCGAACAATCCCCACGACACCGCCCCCGCGCGCAGCCGGGCGCCGCGCGATTCCGCCATCACCTCATCGAACTCGGCGCGGCGCGCCGGATCGATGTGGTACTCGACCGTGACCATCACCGGGCCGTCGCGCAGCTCCATCGCCAGCGCCGGCACCGGCTCCTGCCAGGGATGCGTGGGCGTGTGGTCCTCGGATCCATCGAGCGTGCGCCTACGGGTGAGAGCGAGCGCCACCAGCATGCTCGCGCCGCACGCGGCGAGGCTCGTCTGCACGCTCGAATGCTCGGCGATCCTTCCCCAGATCACCGCGCCCAGCGCGGCGCCGCCCATGATCGACATCTGGTAGATCGCCATGCCGCGCGCGCGTACCCAGTCGGGCAGCGCGAGCTGCGCCGCGATGGTCACGGAGTTGGCGACCATGATCCACGCCGCGCCGGAAGCGACCATCGCGGGCACCGCGAACCAGAGGCTCGGCGCGAAGGCGAGCCCCACGATCCCGAGCGCGTTGATGATGGTGCCGCCCACCACGGTCTGGTCGCGCGTCCAGCGCATCCTCACGCGGGGAAGCTGCGTGCTCACCGCAATCGCGCCCAGCCCCAGCGACGAGAGGAGCAGCGTGTACGTGGAGGCGCCGCCGCTCCCCAGGCGCTTTGCGACGAGCGGAAGGAGCGCGAAGATCGCGGTCGAGTGCAGGAAGAACACGGCGGTGCGCACCAGCGCGCTGCGCAGCCGGCGCGACTCGCGGGCGAACTGGAACCCCATGCGCATCGCGCCGATGAAGCGCTCGCCGGGAAGCACCGAGGGCTTGGCCTCGCGCTTCCACCGGAAGAGCACCACAGCGGCGATGATCGAGATCACGAAGTTCACCGCGAACACGTACTCGGTCCCGAATGAGGCGATGATGGCGCCGGCGAGAAGCGGGCCCACGACGCGCGAACTGTTGACCGCGACCGCGTTCAGCGCGAGCGCCTCGCCCAGCTGCGAGCGCGGCACGATCTCGGGGAGGATCGCCGAATACACCGGCCAGCGCATCGCGAGCCCGATGCCGTTGGCGAATACCAGGGCAAGCAGCGTGGGCGCGCTGAGGTGGCCCGCGAGCGCGAAGGAATAGAGCACTGCGGCGATGGTGGCGATCCAGAACTGCGACACCATGAAGTAGCGCCGGCGATCGAGGATGTCGGCGAAGGCGCCACTGGGCAGCCCCAGCAGGAAGACCGGCAGCGCGGAGGCGGTCTGCACCAGCGCGATGAGGGTCGGCGAGGACGTGAGCGACGTCATGAGCCACGCCGCGGCCACGTCGTTCATCCAGACGCAGAGGTTGGACGCCATCCACACCAGCCACAGCATGCGGAAGGTCGGCAATCTCAGCGGCGCCCAGGCCGATTTCCTCTCGACCCCCGGCTCTTCCGGGGCGGGAAGATTTTCGCTCATGCGACAGTATAATTAGGCATGCTCCGCCGCATGGCGACGATCCATGTGTCGCCCTATCTTCTCCTCACCCTCACGGTGCTCTTCTGGTCGATCAACTGGGTGATCGGTCGCGCCATCGCGGGCCATGTGTCGCCGCTCGCGTTGACCTTCATCCGCTGGGTCGGCGCCTTCGCGATCATGCTGCCCTTCGCCTGGAGCCAGATCCGCGCGCAGTGGCCCGCGATCCGCCGCCACTGGAAGCTCATCGCGTGGCTGGGCTTCTGGGGCACCGGGCTGCACAACGCGTTCGCTTACGCGGGCCTGCAGTACACCACCGCCACCAACGGCGTGATCCTCAACAGCGCCTGCCCGGTCATGATCATCGTGGTGGGCTGGCTCGTTTATCGCGACACGATCACGCGTGTGCAAGCCGCGGGCGTCGCGATCTCCCTCATCGGCGTGCTCGTCGTCCTCACGCGCGGCGACCCTCGGGTGCTCGCGAGCCTCTCGCTCAACAAGGGCGACCTCATCGTGTTCGCGGGCATGATCTTCTGGGCGGCATACACCATCTTCCTGCGCATGAAGCCCGCGGAGGTGGGCGGGCTCGCCATGCTCACCTGCTGCTCGGCGGTAGGGATCGCCCTCCTGCTGCCGCTTTTCCTCGCGGAGATGGTCTTCTTCGGCGGCCACGTCGAGGTGAGGCCGGCGACGCTCGCCGCCATGGCATACGTCGCGATATTCCCGTCGTTCGTGGGCTACGTCTTCTGGAACCGCGCGGTCGCCGAGGTGGGATCGAACGTCGCGGGCATCTTCATGCACCTGATGCCGGTGTTCGGCAGCATCCTCGCGTGGCTCTTCCTCGGCGAGCGCATCGAGCTCTTCGAGCTGGTCGGCATCGCGCTCATCCTGGGGGGCATCACGCTCACCTCGCGTGGGCGCCGCGCCGTGCCCGAACCCGGACCGGAGTAATCCATGAACCTCATCCTCTGGCGCCATGCCGAAGCCGAAGACATGAACAGCCGCGGCGACATGGCTCGCGAGCTCACCAAGCGCGGGCGCAAGCACGCGCAGCATATGGCGCACTGGCTGCAGGCGCACCTCGAAGGCGAGTGGCGCATCGTGGTGAGCCCGGCGCGGCGCACGCTACAGACCGTGGCGCCGCTCGAGCGGCCCTTCGAGGTGAGCGACGCGCTCGCCACCGGGAGCTACCCCGAGAAGCTGCTGTGCGAGGCGGGCTGGCCTCAGGCGGGCGGCAACGTCCTTGTGGTCGGGCACCAGCCGACCCTGGGCGAGGTGGCGGCGCTCCTGCTGCGCGGGGAGGGCGGCGACGTCTCCATCCGCAAGGGCGCGATCTGGTGGTTCGTCACGCGCGAGCGGGAGGGTA
>JBDTXQ010000359.1:0-3489 GCA_040006115.1 Usitatibacter sp. | reverse complement strand
TTGCCCCGCAAATCGACGTCCAGGCGCTCGCCGACCTCGTGCACGCAGTCGCGCAGGATGTTGTACTCCGCCACGACTTCCTCGATGTCGAAGCCGTCGGTGAAACGCTGCAATCCGTGCGCCGCAGGACTCGCCGCGTCCTCGACTACGCCGGGGCCCTTCAGCGACGCGTGCAACGCCTCTGCGAGCTCGGCGAGCCAGACCGGCATGTGATCGTTCAGGGTCGGCAGATCGAGATGGGAAGCCGAGGGCAACGCGCGCACCTGCTCACGCCAGCGCGACAGGATGGCATCGCGCTCGTCGATCAAGGCCGACGCCAGCACATCGAGAGTGTTCACGGCGCATTTCCGGGTAATTGTTGTCAGACCCAGCTTACACGCGCACGTTCAAATTTCTTACAGGAGCATGGCCCAAGTGGAGGGGGGCTCGGCCAAACGACTACAGGTCACTCGATCTTGATGTGCGCGAACAACCCGATCCAGTTGCTCACCTCGAAGCCCGGCAGGCTCTGCGCCACAGGGGGCACGTCGAGCGCGGACGTTCGCGCGGGGCCGATCACGACGAGCGCACGCAAGCGCCCTGCCGTCACTTGCGGCAACACCGTAGGCATGGTGGCGAAGATCATCTGCGTCTGGCCGCCGAGGAGATCCGATTTTCAGCGTCGTGGTTTCGAGCGAAAGTGGTAGGCGTCGTCGTAGAAGGATTCGCTCCCGGTGTCGGAGTGCCAGCCCGGGACGCCGAGCACCGGCATCGGCGCCATGGCTTTCGCCGACGGGAAATTGGCGCGATCGGCGAAGTGCGACGCAACGAAGGTATCGGCCTTCGCGACCTGCGCTTCCGGCCCGAGAGCGAGGAAATCGTCATCGGCGGCCACGAAGACGGTCTTCGCGACCATGCCCAGGTACGGGGACAGGGCCTGCTCGCAAAGCCCGTGGCCGAACGCGAAGAAACGCATGCGCCGCTCGAGCTCTCCGCGTCGATGCCAGAAGAGCTCCTTCCACTTGAAATCCGTGACGAGCTCGAGAAGCCCAGGGTCGCTCGAGGCGACGACGACCCCGCCCTCGTCGAAGAGCGTCAACGCGTCGCGCGCAGGGCTGCGCCGCTTCGACTCCTCGTCGCCGCCCTCCTCGAGGATCGCCATGTGTTGCGCGTTGATCGCGGCCTTCGCCTTCGGCCACGTGATCCAGGCGAGCGCATTGAAGAGGTCGTGCCAGTTGTCCGGGCGCGTCTCGATCTCGCCCGTCTCGGCGATGCGAAGCTCGTAGTAGCGCCGCTCGCGATCGGTGTTGCCGCGCGGGGCGACGAAGCGCAACGCCATCGCGCGCGCGGTGGTGAGGCCCGAGGCGGCTGCGGAGAGTTCTTCGTGGGTCGGAAAACGCTCCGCGGGAAGACGCGAGAGCGCGGGCGCGATCGCGGCGTAGAGGGGCGAGCGCATCCGCTCGCGCGCGGCGGGCCAATCCAAGGATGCTAGCCGGCTAGGCGCCAGCCGAGGGTCTCGCCGGCGCGCAGCGGCACCACCGTCTCCACGCCGAACGGATATTCGGCGGGCACCTTCCACGTCGCCTTCTCGAGCTTCACCTCGCCCTGGTTGCGCGGCAGGCCGTAGAAGTCGGCGCCGAAGTGGCTCGCGAATCCCTCGAGCCTGTCGAGCGCGTTCGCGCTCTCGAAGGCCTCGGCGTAGAGCTCGAGGGCGGCGTGCGCCGTGTAAATGCCGGCGTGGCCGCAATCCATCTCCTTGTTGGCGCGCGTATGCGGCGCGCTGTCGGTGCCGAGGAAGAATTTCGGGTTGCCGGAGATCGCCGCCTTCACCAGCGCGCGCCGGTGGGGCTCGCGCTTCAGCACCGGCAGGCAGTAGTGATGCGGCCTCATGCCGCCTGAGAAGAGCGCGTTGCGGTTCATGAGGAGGTGGTGCGCGGTGATGGTCGCGGCCACGTTTTCGCCCGCGCGCTCGACGAATGCGGCGGCCTCCTGGGTGGTGATGTGCTCGAGCACGATCTTCAGCCCGGGAAAGCGCTTCACCAGCGGCGCGAGGGTGCGTTCGAGGAACACCGTCTCGCGATCGAACACGTCGACCTCCGGGTCGGTCACCTCGCCGTGCACGAGGAGCGGCATGCCCGCGGCCTGCATCGCTTCCAGCACCGTGTCGACCTTGCGGATGTCGGTGACGCCCGAGGCCGAGTTGGTGGTGGCGCCCGCCGGGTAGTACTTCACCGCCTTCACGAACCCCGCGGCGCGCGCGCTCTCAATCTCCGTGGCCGGCATGTCGTCGGTGAGATAGAGCGTCATCAGCGGCTCGAAGCCCGGATTCTTCGGCAAGGCGGCGAGGATTCGCTCGCGATACGCCTTCGCCTGCCTCGTGGTGACGATCGGCGGCTTCAGGTTCGGCATCACGATGGCGCGCGCAAACTGCCTTGCCGTCGCCGCCACCACAGACGCCATGAACTCGCCGTCGCGCAGGTGCGCGTGCCAGTCGTCGGGGCGGGTGATCGTGAGTGTTTCAGCCATCAGCGTGGATTATAAAGTGGTGTCAGGTACGACTTAAAAAGTCGTGTCAGGTACGCATTATTTCTTCAGCTCCAATGCCAGCGCGTAGAGCTCGTTTCGCTTGCCGCGGGTGATCTTGGTGGCGAGCGAGACGGCCTGTTTGAGAGGAAGCTCGGCGAGCAGGCGATCGAGGACGGCGCGCGGGTCGAAGGTGGCGGCGCGCTCGACCGGCCGGCCCTCGATCACGAGCACGAACTCGCCGCGGCGGCGGTCATCGTCGGCGGAAACCCACGCGCTCGCTTGGGCGAGGGGAAGCCGCGTGATGGTCTCGAAACGCTTGGTGATCTCGCGCGCGATGACTACATCGCGCTCGCCGAACGCCTGGTGCAAGTCGGCGAGCGTGGTCGCGATGCGATGGGGCGCTTCGAAGAGGATGATCGCCCAGGGCCCGGCGGCGAGCGCTTCCAGCTTCTCGCGCCGATCCGTTCCCTTCACCGGGAGGAATCCGGCGAACACCGCGCCTTCGAAGGAGAGCCCGCTTGCCGAGAGCGCCGCGGTCACCGCGCTCGCTCCGGGCACGGGGATCACCTTCAGGCCGGCGGCGCGCACCAGGCTCACCAGCTCCGCACCGGGATCGCTCACCGCCGGCGTGCCCGCGTCGCTCACCAGCGCCACCGCCTTGCCGGCGGCGATCTCGCGCGCGAGCGTCTCGGCCGCGCGCCGCTCGTTGTGCTCGTGCAGCGCGGTGAGCTTGCCGGCGATACCGAAGTGGTTCAGCAGCCCCCGGGTGTTGCGCGTATCCTCGGCCGCGATCACGTCGGCGCGCTTCAGCACGTCGAGCGCGCGCAGCGTGATGTCGCCGAGGTTCCCTATCGGAGTCGCCACCACATATAATCCCGGTTCCAATGCCGCGTCCCGTGGGTGCGCCACGCGCGGCGTCTCCGGGTCGACGGCCGCCTTCTTGATGTCGCGTTTCAGCGCGCTTCTCCTTCTCTGCCTCACCTT
>JBDTXQ010000358.1:0-3497 GCA_040006115.1 Usitatibacter sp. | reverse complement strand
GCCAGCCGTGGGTGCATGTCGGCAATATCCGCGCCGGGTTCATCCATTTGCGCAACATGGGCCTGTTCTCACGCCTGGGGTTGCCCACCACAATTGAGGACGCCAGCCATGTCGCCTGAAGCCCGCCGTTTCCACGCCGTACTTCACGGTTATGCCGAACGCAACGACGGTGCCATCGCTTCTTAGTGCAACGCTGTGGTATCCACCTGCGGATATGGCGATGACGCCTGTCAATCCCACTACGGGGGTCGGCGTGAAGCTGTCGATGGTCGTGCCACTGCCGAGCTCCCCGGAGACGTTGTCTCCCCACGCCAACACAGTGCCGTCCGATTTGAGCGCCAGCGTATGACCCTCGCCCGCGGAAACCGCCGCGATGTTGGCTAGTCCAGGGACACGAATCGGCGCCGACTGTGTTCTTGTGGTTCCATCGCCGAGCTCGCCGTAACCGTTGAAGCCCCAGGCCCATACCGTTCCGTCGTTCTTCAATGCGACCGTGTGATACCCGCCGGTCGAGATTGCCTTGACGTCTGCTATGCCCGATGAAGAGACCGGTATCGTCGACTGCAGGGATCGGCCCGTTCCCAATTCCCCATCGGCGTTGCTCCCCCAGGCTCGCACCGTGCCGTCGGCATTGAGGGCCATCGAATGCTGCGTACCCGCGCTCACTGCTGGTGACGCGCAGGCGGCATCATGGGAAAAGATCAGCATGAGCGCGAGGCAGCATACTCGCTGGAGCGATCGCGCAGCGGGTGCGCAGCGAGCATGGACGCGAAGTGTGTAATGCCAAGAGGGGAAGCCTGCGCCATCCACAAGAAATGCTCGCATGATGCCCTCGCCAGACTAAGTGCTCATAGTGGCTACGCTGTCAGCTCCATGTCAACCGCAACGCCCCCGCTCGGCTCACGGACTCCGTGCTTCGCCAACTCGTTCCGGCCCGCTGGGTGGCGATAGTCCACGAGTTGGATCTGGATCAAAACGGCGCGGGCGCGCCATCTCCTCCGGCGTGCAATGGTCGAGCTTCCCGTCGAAATGATCTTTCGCAGGAACGATGACGACTCCCCCCATCGGGGCCTAGCTCGGACCGCCGTGCTCGATCGAGGCCAGCTTGGCATGGACGTACGGAGCCGCGGCCTTTGCTGCGTCAACTCGCATTGCCGGGGTTCCCGCCTCGTCCCGCATCACGCCCAGCAGGTAGTCGAGTGGCGTGACGCCGGTCTCTTCGACTGCGCGACCAGCGCTTCGGTGCGCTTGTTGCGGGCGCCGCGCTTCCGGCCAGCGCCAGGCCGTGATCTCGCCTACCCCGGCTTGCTGATCCCGATTGGGAGCCATCGCTAGGGTCGCCACGGCCAATCCAACTGGAATCGCTTGCCGTGCAGGAAGGCGCCAAGCCAGCTGTCCTGCACCCAGTAGTGGTAGGTGGCGAAGCACACCACCGTCGTCACGCCCGCGACCGCCGCGAATTTCACCAGCGCCGGGACATCCACCGGCACGAGCATCCATCCCAACACGCCCACCACGGGCAGGTGCCGGAGGTAGACCCAGTACGAGGACTGGCTGGCATAGAGCGTCCAGGGCGTGGGGCGATCGAACCAGCGCAGGGCCGCGCCCACGAAGAACCAGATGAGCGTCCAGGTGCAGAACGAGTGCAGCACGATCGCCAGGACGTGGAAACTCACCTCCGCGCCGGGATACGTGTACTGGAGATGGCTCGCATAGATCGAGAGCGGGACGAGCACCACGGTCACGGCCGCGCACCACGGCACGTAGTGGACCAACCGCGCCGTCGATGCCCGGTAGTGGTGGTAGACGTAGCCGATGGCGAAGAACGAGCCGTAGTAGAGGAACGCGGGCGGGCTCAATCCCAGGAAGATGAAGTCGCCGAACACCTGCCCGCCAGGATAGGGCCAGAGGGTCGCTGCGGTGTAGAGCGCGAATACCGGGAGGATCCAGCCCGATGCGAGCCAGCCGCCGAGCCGCGCTTCCATCGGCAAGCTTCAGCGCACCAGCATGCGGCAGAACGGGATCAGCAGGTAGAAGTAGAGGAGGTAGAGCAGGAACCACAAGTGCATCACCGGGATGCCCGGTGGAATGCCGCGCGCGCGCGACTCCTGCTCGAGGCGATCAATTTGTTAGTCCGCATTCCGCATCGTTGCCCATGCGCTGATTCGCTGAAGCATGGCGGGAGGTCAAGCATCATGAAGACGCATGGGCAGCCGAACCCGCTAGAGTCGATCCCGATGGATGCCGTCCTTTCCGACGACGAACTGGAAACTAAAGATCTTCAAACAAGAGCAATTCCCCGAACCGCTCGCTACCTCATTCGCTCGCCCCTGAGAGCGGCCTGGGGGCGGCTTGCCGCGAAGCGCAATGCTGGAAATTGACGCGAGAACATCGGATAACATCCAGCAGCTCCTTCATCACAAATTGAAAGCGCCATCACGATGCTCAATTTCTATTACAACGCAGCCCCCAATCCGATGAAAGTCGCCCTTCTCCTCGAAGAATTGGGCCTGCCCTATGAAGCAATACCGGTAGATACGCGCAAAGGCGAACAGTTTTCTGCTGAATTCATGAAGGTGAACCCGAACAGCAAAGTGCCTGCCATCGTCGACGGCGACGTACGGGTATTCGACAGTAACGCGATCCTGCTCTACCTCGCCGAGCGGGAAAAGCGCTTTGTACCGGTAGGTTCCGGCACCGCGGCGCGCGGCGATATGCTCTCGTGGTTGATGTTCATTGCGAGCGGCGTCGGCCCGTTTTCGGGGCAATCGGTTCACTTTCGGCATGCGGCCCCGGAGCCCAAGGAATACGCGCTCAATCGTTATGACTTCGAGGCGCATCGCTACTGGAAGATTATTGAAGGCCATCTCGCCGGTTCGCATTTCATGCTGGGCAAGGAGTATTCGATCGTCGACATGGCGTTTTGGGGGTGGGCGCGCATGGTGCCTTACGTGCTGGGTACGGGCGACGCGACCTGGACAAACTACCCGCAGGTCAAGCGTCTTCTCGACGAAATCAACGAACGACCGGCAGCTGCGCGCGCCGAAGCCCTCAAGGCACGGCATTCCTTCAAGACTGAAAATGACGACGAGGCGAAGCGTTTCATGTTCCCGCAGAACGAGCGATTGAAGAAGAAATAGCACGCCTCAAGTGCGGCGGACAACAGCGGAACGAGTACCGCCGCCGCTCGCTCAAGGGTATGGTCGGACAATTTCGACCGGAGTTCAATTTCGATGACGTGCACCAACGGGTCCTCGACGAGTCTCGGAGCCTAGAGAGCGAAAAAGCCCGCGCAAGGCGGGCTTTGGATACTGCTGGATGTCTTGGAGACTTAACCCGGGGCTTTTCAAGAGGGAGAACAAAGAAAAACGGCGCCCGATTTGGACGCCGTTGGATTTTTTGAAACGGGGTATTGGTGGAGTGGAAGGGGATCGAACCCTCGACCTCCGCATTGCGAACGCGGCGCTCTCCCAGCTGAGCTACCACCCCGGTCGAAG
>JBDTXQ010000357.1:0-3497 GCA_040006115.1 Usitatibacter sp. | reverse complement strand
TCGAGGAGCACTGGTTGGTGGTCCGAGTCGGTGGTCGCCGAATCGACCTGCACGTCGCGCACGCGCCGCGCGATGTCGGCGCTCACGAACACGAAATCGCAGCAATACGGCGTCTTGCTGTATCCCTTGCTGTGCACGCAGAAAGTCGCCGGGTGCGGCGCGTGCCCATGCACGATCGGCCATGCGTCGCGATACGCCGGCCGCGTTCCGGGGAG
The DNA here is from genome assembly GCA_040006115.1 of Usitatibacter sp. GTDB lineage: Bacteria > Pseudomonadota > Gammaproteobacteria > Burkholderiales > Usitatibacteraceae > Usitatibacter. Next base: position 3,282 of record JBDTXQ010000357.1, on the reverse strand, counting down.
CGCCTGCTGGAGGTCGTCGTGCGCGGGATTCTCAGGCGAAAAGTTAAAGTCGCCGGCAAGGATCGCGCTCGCCGTCTGCGCCGTCGCGTCGAAGGGGCCGGCGTCGGCGGTCGCGGAGCCGGGCTCGGCGGCGCGCCGGCACGCCTCGTCGTGCAGGTCGCGAAGCCGCAGCGCCTGCGCGCGCCGCTGCGTGTCGGAGTAGTACTCGAGGTGGGTCGTGCCGACGCGCAACGCGCCCATCGGCGCCTGCAGCGTGGCCTCCACGAACACGCGCGGCATGGTCTCCTTTCCGGGATCCGCCGGCCATGGCAGCGCGTGGCGCCGCACCGAAAGCACCGAGTAGCGCGTGAAGACGACGTTGCCGAAGCGCCGGCGCCGCCCGCCGTCGCCGGCCACGTCGACGCCGAAGCCCGCGACCGCGGTGAAGCCCGGCAGGAGCCTCGCCAGCTCGGCGAACTGGTCGCGATCGTCGTTGCCGGCGAGGCCGGGGAAGTTGTCGGCCACTTCCTGCATGAGGATCACGTCGAAGTCCGCCATGGAGCGCGCATGGCGCACGATGCGCTCGAGGTCCACGCGCCCGTCGACGCCGCGGCCCCATTGGATATTCCAGGTGATGAGCTTCATGCCCGAATTGACCTCGCGATTGCCCGGATTTTGACAGAATCGGCAGGCACCCTCGCGCTTGTATTCACCAACAGGCGCGTCCATGGATCGCTTCGTCTCTCCCCTCCTCGTTCTCTTCGCGAGCCTTTCGGCGTCGGCCGCCGACACCCTCCCGCGCTCCGAATGGCAGAAACACTTCGACGCGAAGGGCGTGCGCGGCACCTTCGTGCTGTTCGAGCCCGCGATGGACCGCTACCTGGTATTCAACGGGGCGCGCGCCCGCCAGCGGTTCATCCCCGCGTCCACCTTCAAGATCGCCAACGCCCTCATCGGCCTCGAGGTGGGCTCGATCGCCGACGAGAGCGAGGTGTTCCCCTGGGACGGAAAGCCCAAGCGGCGCCCGGCATGGGAGCGCGACCAGGCGCTCGCGAGCGGCATGCGCGAGAGCACCGTGTGGATGTTCCAGGAGATTGCGCGGCGCACGGGCAAGGAGCGCATGCAGGAGTGGCTCGACAAGCTCGACTACGGCAACAAGGACATGAAGGGCGGTATCGACCTCTTCTGGCTGCAGGGGGGGCTACGCGTGAGCGCGCTCGAGCAGGTCGACTTCCTGCGCAAGCTCTCGGAGGGCGCCCTGCCCATGACGCAGCGCTCGCAGCGCCTGGTGAGGAACGCACTCGTGGTCGAGAAGACAGCGGCCTACACGCTCTATGCGAAGACCGGCTCCTCCGGCGCGATCAGGAACCCGGTGTCGTGGTGGGTGGGATGGATCGAGCGCAAGGGCAAGCCCGCCGCGTACTTCGCGATGAACTTCACGCCGGGCGCGAAAACCCGCTACGAGGACCGTTTCGGCATCGGGCGCGCCATCCTCGTGGAGGCGGGCGCGCTGCCTATCGAATCCCGGCCCTCATGAAAGACTGCACGAATTGCCTCTGGAAGAGCAGGAACGCGACGAGGAGCGGGGCGGAGGTCATCAGCGTCGCCGCCGTGATCACCGACCAGTCGACGCCCTGGTCGCCGGAGGAGAATACCTGCAGGCCCACGGTCACGGGGCGCGACGTGACGGAGCTCGTGACGATGAGCGGCCAGAGGAAGTTGTTCCAGTGATAGCTGACCGAGACCAAGCTGAAGGCGAGGTAGGTGGGCCGCGCGAGCGGAACGTACACTTTCCATAACACCTCGAGCGAGCCCGCGCCCTCGACGCGAGCCGCTTCGTCGAGCTCCCGCGGGATCGTCTTGAACGTCTGGCGCAGGAGGAAGATCCCGAACGCGGAGGCCATGTACGGCAGCCCGATCGCCGGAATCGAGTCGAGGATGCCGAGACGGCCCAGCGTGCGGTAATTCTCCACGATGAGGACATCGGGCATGATCATGAGCTGCACCAGCACGAGGACGAACGCCACGTCCTTGCCGGGGAACTCGAAGCGCGCGAAGGCATAGGCGGCGAGCGTGCACAGCACGAGCTGCACGGCGAGCACCATCGTCACCAGCATGAAGCTGTTCAAAAAATAGCGAGCGAAGGGCGCCGCGTCCCACGCGCGCCGGAAATTTTCCAGCGTGAGCGGCGCGGCGAGCGCGAGGCGCGTGGAGAACTCGGGCGGATGGAACGCCGTCCAGAACGCGTAGAGCAGCGGCAGGATCCAGAGGAATCCGAGGATCCATGCGGCGACGGTCTCGATGCGCCTCATTGGTAATGGACGCGCTTGTCGAGGAAGAAGAACTGCGCAAGCGCGACCAACCCGAGGATCGCGAGCAGCACCACGGTGAGCGCGGCCGCGTAGCCCGTGTCCCAGAAGCTGAATCCCACCTGGTAGATGTGGAAGAGGAGGAGCGAGGTCGCGTTGTTCGGCCCGCCCTTGGTCATCACCACGATGTGGTCGACCAGGCGGAACGAGTTGATCACCGCGTTCACCAGCACGAAGAGCGTGGTCGGCATGAGGAGAGGGAACACCACGCGGCGGAAGTAGTAGGCGCGCGAGGCGCCCTCGAGCGCGGCCGCTTCCGCGAGCGAGGGCGGGATCGATTGCAGGGCGGCGAGGTAGAAGATCATGAAGAAGCCCGCCTCCTTCCAGATCGCGACCACGGTCACGCAGGCGAGCGCGGTGTCGGGATTTCCCAGCCAGTTGCGCCCCGCGATGCCGAACGCCGAGGTCACCTGCTCGAGCAGGCCGTACTGCGGGGTGAAGAAGAAGAGCCAGATGTTCGCGACCGCGATCATCGGCAGCACCGTCGGAGTGAAGAACGCCATGCGCAGCCAGGTGCGCCCGCGCATGGCGGAATTGACCCACAGCGCCATCACGATCGCGAGCGCGATCGAAACCGGGATCGTGCCGAGGCAGTACCAGAGGTTGTTGACGAGCGACTTCCAGAACACCTCGTCGGCCACCATCACCCGGTAGTTCTCGAGGCCGACCCACGCAGCGGGCCTTTCGCCTTTCGGCGTCGCGTGGAAGCTCGCCCAGAGGGTGCCCGCGATAGGCCAATGGGTGAAGAGCGCGAGGAGGGCGGCGGCCGGCAGGAGCAGCAGCCACCCATGGATCCACGCGGACGACCGATGCATGCGCTACTTGTATGAGCGAAGGATGCGAGCGGCCTCGGCTTGCGCGTCCTTCATCGCCTGTTCCGGCGTCTTGGCGCCGGTGAGCGCCGCCTGCAGGCCGTCGTTCAGCGCCTTGGTCA
>JBDTXQ010000356.1:0-3503 GCA_040006115.1 Usitatibacter sp. | reverse complement strand
ACACCACTTTTTCCATGGCAAAGAGCACCAAGAAAAGCGCGGGCATCCTCCTCTACCGCCGCAAGGCGGGCGAGCTGGAGGTGCTGCTCGCCCACCCGGGTGGGCCCTTCTGGACGAATCGCGACCTGGGCGCGTGGACGCTTCCCAAGGGCGAGATCGACGCGGGCGAGGATCCCTATGCCGCCGCGCGGCGCGAGTTCGTCGAGGAGACCGGCTTCGAGCCGGGCGAGCCCGCTCGCGCGCTGAGGGCGCTGCGCCAGCCGAGCGGCAAGACGATCCAGGCCTGGGCGATCGAGGGCGATTGCGACGCGGGCGCCGCGCGCAGCATCCTCTTCAAGATGGAATGGCCGCCGAAATCGGGGAAGGAAGAGGAGTTCCCCGAGATCGACAAGGTGGCGTGGTTTCCGATCGCCGAAGCGCGACGCCGCATCATTGCCGGCCAGGCGCCTTTCCTCGCGGAGCTCGAGTCGTTCATGACGGGCTAGCCACCGCGGGCCATGCGCTCGAGCTTTGCGACAAGTTGGTCGTCGATCGCGACGCCCTCGCGCCGGTGGCGCTCGAGCTTGCCCTGCTCGATCTCGCCCGGCAGCAGAACCGGCCTGGACGCATCGACGGGCGGCGTCCCGTGCAGGATCGCGGCGAAGTCGTCCATGCGCTCGGCAAGCCAAGCGGCGGATCCCAGCCTCGCCGTGTCGATCAGAAAGAAGAAGTGCCCGAGCTGCTGAGGCTTGTCGTCCGCGTCGATCCACGTCTGCACACGGGTGAGGTACGCGGCGCCCGAGAGCACGCCGGCGAAGAGGTCGACGATCAATGCGAGCCCATAGCCCTTGTAGCCGCCGATCGGAAGGAGGAATCCGTCGAGCGCCGCCCTGGGATCGGTGGTCGCACGCCCCTCGCGGTCGGTGCCCCACGTGTCGGGAATGGGCTTGCCGGCTTTCAGCGCGTCGCGGATCTTGGCGCGCGCCACGACGCTCATCGCCATGTCGAGGATGATCGGGGGTCCGCCAGGCCGCGGCACGCCGATCCCGAGCGGGCTGTTGCCAACGCGCGCGTCGCGCCCGCCATGGGGCGCGATGGTGGTGCTCGAGTTGCTGCCGATGATGCTCGCGAAGCCGGCCTCGGCCGCTAGGTGGTTATAGGGGCCGATCCCTCCGAAGTGGTTGCTGTTGCGCGCGAAGACGATGCCGGTGCCCGATTCGCGCGCCATCTCCATCGCCGCCTCCAACGCGCGCATGCCGACGAGAGGCCCCACGCCATCGTCGCCATCGAGCCGCGCGATGGTGGGTGCGACGCGCTCCACGCGGATGTGCGCACGCGCCTTGGTCCCGCCGCCGGTGCGCTCCCCGTACGATTCCAGGCGGCTCACGCCATGGGTGTGCACGCCGAAGAGGTCGCCCATCACGAGGATGCGCGCGGCGTCGGCAGCATCCTTCGACTCGACTCCTAGCCCTTCGAGCGCGCGCGTGGCGAGCGCGGCCAATTGCGCTTCGGTGAGCGTCGCCAAGCTCCTAGTCCGCCTTGATGTTCGCGGCCTTGATCACCTTGCCCCACATTTGTGTTTCCTTGCGGATGTACGCGGCGAGCTCCTCGCGCGTCCCCGGACGGGGCTCGAGGCCGTGCTCGAGCAGCTTGTCGCGAACTTCCGGCGTGTTCAGCACTTTCACGAGCTCGCGGTTCCAGCGATCGAGGATCTCCGTAGGCGTCTTGCCGGGCGCGACGAATGCATACCAGTTGGTGGCCTCGAAGCCGGGATAGCCCGACTCCGCCACGGTCGGGACGTCGGGAAGCGAGGGCGAGCGCGTGAGGCCGGTGACCGCGAGCGGGCGCAGCTTGCCGCTCTGGATGTGCGGCAGCGCCGTGGAGGGCGGCGACCAATAAGAGGCAATGCGCCCGCCGAGGATGTCGGGCATCGCCGCCCCGCCGCCCTTGTAGGGAACGTGCGTGAGGTCGATGCCGGCGCGCTGCTTCAGAAGCTCGCCTGCGAGGTTCGATGCCGACCCCACGCCGGTCGAGCCGTACTCGATCGTGCCCGGTTTCGCCTTGGCGAGCGCCACGAATTCCTTCAGGTTCTTCGCCGGCACGCTCGGGTTCACGACGAGCACGTTCGGGAACACGACGCCCATGGTGAGCGGGGCGATGTCCTTCTGCGGGTCGTAAGGGAGGTCCTTCACGAGGTGCGGCGCGACGGCGAGCGGGCCGACGGAGCCCAGCAGGATCGTGTAGCCGTCGGGCGGGGCCGTGGCGATTTGCTGGTGCGCGATGTTGCCGCCGGCGCCCGCGCGATTGTCGACGATCACCGTCTGGCCGAGATTCTCGGTCAATTTTTTCGCGATGATCCGCGCCGCGGTGTCCGTCGCCCCACCCGCGGCGAACCCCACGATGAGCGTGATCGGGCGGGAGGGAAATCCCTGCTGCCCATGGGCGACGGGCGCCGCGAGCAACATGGCGGCGATGAGACTGGCGAATCGCAAGCGAATCAAGGACATTCTCCGCGTCTGGAAATCCGCGCCTACGATACAGCGAAAGTCGTGTCAGGTACGACTTAAAAAGTTGTACCTGACACGATTTTTCAGTCCGAGCCGGTTTGCTCGGCGAGGAAGCGTGCGAGGGGGACTTGGGCGAGCAGGGCGCCGAACCAGATCGCGTAGCCTTCGCCCGAGGGATGCAGGCCGTCGGGGCAGTAATAGCGGCGCGGCTCGCGCACGAAAGGCGTCTCGTGCGTGGAGCCGATCAGGTCGACAAAGGGGATCGCGAGGGCGCACGTCACCGACTTGATGATCGGATGGAGGCGGGCCGCGTGGCGCGAGATGAGCCACGAGATAGGGCGCAGGAAGAAGGGCGCCACGCTGAAGTTGTGGCCGGGCATGAGAACCACGTTGGCGCTCATCCTGCGAGCCCGCGCCAGCGCGACGCGCAAGTCCCGCTCGAACTTGTCCTCCGAGCGCAATTCCAGGACGTCGTTGGCGCAGGCGTGGATCAGGACCAGGTCCGCAGACTCGATCTCGAGGCTGTCCAGCTGGCCGATCACGTGACCCACGCGCGAGCCGGACCTGGCGACGTTGATGACGCGGGCATGCGGGAAGGCGGCGGCGATCCGGCCCGCGGTCGACTCCGTAGGCAGCGCACCCACGCCGAACGCGGTGCTGTCGCCCGCGACCACGATGGTGCGGCGGCAGCTCTCGGGGGATGATTGCGCGGCACGGGTTTGCGCGACGAGGCGCTTTGAGAAGCGGATGCGGGAGGCATACACAGCTGCCACCGTAGCGACGGGGGCGAGGAGGATGACCAACAAGATGTATAAGGCCCACATGGTGCATAGGCTGCTCCCCGTGCACCAAAAACAACATCGGCTGGCGGCGAACCGCGTTGTAGGAATTTAACGACGCGTAGCATCGGCGGAAATTGACTCCGCACCGGAAATCGTGGAAGGCAAGCCCGACGCGCGCGCTATCGTCGGGCGTGTCGGACTATCCCTACGAGCTGGGGCGTCGACTGGCGACGCG
>JBDTXQ010000355.1:0-3510 GCA_040006115.1 Usitatibacter sp. | reverse complement strand
TCTATACCGCGCGCATGGCCGAGGCGCCCGTGGTGCTGCTCTCCGGTCACGCCCCGGTCGGCCAGCTCGGCATGGGCGCCTTCCAGGAGATGGGCCAGGCGGATATCGCCGCGCCGCTCGCCAAGGCATCGTGGATGAATGAAAGCGCGGACGCGGTGGCGGACGATGTCGCCCGCGCGGTGGACATCGCGCTCGCGGGACGCCCCGGTCCCGTGCACCTCAGTTTGCCGAGCGATTGCCTCGAAGGCGAGGCGGCCGCAAGCCGCGCCCACACCGGGGTCAGCGCGGGGTCCGACCCCGGTTCGCTTTTCGATGCGCGGCCGTTCGTCGAAAGACTGCGGGCGGCGAAGCGGCCGTTGATCCTCACGGGACCGGTGAGCCTCACTCGCGTGGGCCGCGAGCGCATGGCGCGCCTCGAGGAAGCCGCCGGCGTCGCGGTGGTCGGCATGGAGAGCCCGCGAGGAATCGCCGATCCGAGCCTCGGTGTGTTCGCCGAAATTCTCGCGCAGGCCGACTGCGTGCTCCTACTCGGCAAGCGCCTCGACTTCACCCTCAAGTTCGGCAAGGCGCCGGCTTTCCGCGCGCAATGCAAATTCCTGCAGATCGACGCCGAGGCGGAAGAGATCGAGCGTACGCGCCGCGCAGTGGGCGCGCGGCTCGCGGCGCACGCCACGGCGAGCGTCTTTGCCGCAGCCGACGCCATCGCCGCCGAGGCGCGCAGGCAATCGCCCGTCGCCGGCGCGTGGCGCGACGAGGTGCGTGCCGCCATCGCCTATCGGCCGGCGGCATGGGATACGGCCGCGTCGAGCCAGGGCGATCGCTTGCACCCCGTGCAGGCGTTGCGCCCGCTGCAGGCGCTCCTCGATGCGCATCCCGAGTCGGTCTTCATCTCCGACGGCGGCGAGGTCGGGCAATGGGCGCAGGCTTGCCTCGCCGCGCCTCATCGCGTGATCAACGGGGTCGCGGGCTCCATCGGCGCGGCGCTGCCCTTCGCCGTCGCGGCGCGCCTCGCCCTGCCCGAGGCGCCGGTGGTCGCGGTGATGGGCGACGGCACCTTCGGATTCCATCCCGCGGAGATCGACACGGCGGTGCGCTACGGCCTCGCGTTCGTCCTTGTGGTCGGCAACGACGCGCGCTGGAACGCGGAATACCAGATCCAGGTGCGCGAGTACGGTCGCGAGCGCGCCCGGGGCTGCGAGCTCCTTGCCTCGCGCTACGACCAGGTGGCCGTGGCGTTCGGCGGATTCGGCGAGATCGTGACCGAGGCGGGCGAGGTGATGCCCGCCGCGCTCCGCGCGCAGGCCTCGCGCCTGCCCGCATGCCTTAACATCATGATCGACGGCGTCGCTGCCCCCAACATCAAACGCGGCTGAGGAGAGACCCGATGGACCAACTCGACAACGACGCGATGGCGCAGGTGATCGCCATCATGCTCATCGCCATCAGCCGCCAGCTCGACGGCGAAAAGCTGAAGGGCGACTTGCTGCTCCTCGCCGACGCGCCGGGGCCCGACGCGCTTCCCGGCGTGAAGCAGGTGGTCACCGCGATGACGAAGCTCATTTCGACGCAGTAGAGGGCGCCGGCGTTACGCCTTCCTAGTTGACGCGCCGCTCGACGCTGATCTGCTCGACTTCCACGCGCCGGTTGGGCTCGAGGCACTTGATGAGCTCGGCCTTCTTCGTGTCGCCGCACTGCACCAGCGGGTCCGCCTCGCCCTTGCCGACGGCGACCAACCGGCCGGCGGCGACGCCCTTCGCGACCAGGTACGCCTTCACCGCGTCGGCGCGGCGCTGCGAGAGCTTGTTGTTGTACGACTGCGTGCCGATGCGGTCGGTGTAGCCGGTGATGCGCACCCTGTCGATCTGCGGGTTGTTCTTCATCAATTCCGCGATCTCGTCCAGGCGCGGCTGCGGCGAGCCCAGCTTCGCCTTGTCGAACGCGAAGAGCTCGCGCGCGGAGAGGGTGATGCGCTCCATGCGCGGCGCGGGCGGCGGCGGGGTCGCGGGACGCTGGGGCTCCGGCGGCGCGGCCTGCGCGTACGAGCGCTCCTGATACGAGTATTGCGGCGGCTGCGGGGCCTCTTCGACGTAGTAGCGCTCGACGACCACGGGCGGGCGCGGGACATAGACGGGGTACGCGTAGGAGTAGTAGGGCGCCGCGTAATACGGGTATGCGAAGGCCGAGTACGGGTAGTAGTAGCGCGGGCCCCCTCCGCCCCAATAGCGCCCGCCGTAGTAGCGGTTCCCGGAATAATGGCCGCCGGAATAGTGACCGCCCGAGTAATGCCCGCCGGAATACGGGCTTCCGTAGCGTTGGACGCCGCTCTGCTGGGCGAGGGCCGCGGTGCTCCCGAGGAGCAGCGCTGCGACGGTGGCTGCGAGGAGCGGGGAGCGTTTCATCGGATTCTTCCGGGAGGGGGACGATCCGCTCTCAACGCGTTGGGCTGCGTTCCTGTTGACCGGCGCCATGGTCCGATTCGACTATGCTTGCCAGCATGGTGAAGCTCGCGCCAATGACCGACGCCGAATTCGCGCAGTACCTCGAAACGGCGATCGAGCTCTACGCCCAGGCGCACATCAGGGCGGGTGATTGCGACGCGTCCGAAGCCCTGGAGCTCGCCCAGGCCGACTACGCGAGCCTCCTCCCGGAGGGGCTCGCGACCTCCGAGCAGTACTTGTACTCGGTCCTCGACGAGGCGATCGGCGCGCGCGTCGGCATGATCTGGCTCGCGGTGAAGACGAGGCGCGGGAAGAAGTCGGCGTTCATCTATGACTTCGTGATCCGCGAAGAGCACCGTGGCAAGGGCTACGGGGGCCAGACGCTCTCGAACGTCGACCGGATGGTGGAGAAGATGGGCGTCACGCGCATCGGCCTGAACGTGATGGGCCACAACGCCGTGGCCCGCGCGCTCTACGCGAAGCAGGGGTACGAGATCACCGGCATCGGGATGACCAAGCGCCTGCGCGGGGAGTGAACCCTACTTCTTCAGCGGCCGGGTGATGCCCTCGACCTCATGCGCGCCCGGCAGCTGCGGGCGGTCGCGCTCGGCCGCGACCAGGCAGAGGAAGCCGAGCGGCTGGTCCTTCGCCGCGTGGAACTGGTGCCAGGTCATGGGCGGCACGTTCACCAGGTCGTGCATCGCGATGTCGTGGGCCTCATCGCCCACCAGGCATTGGCCGTTGCCGCGGATCACCATTACCGCATGCACGTGCTCGTGGCGCTCGAGCGTCGTGTAGCCGCCGGGCGCGACCTCGAAGTAGCGCAGCTGCGCCGGGACGGCGCCGCCCTCGAAGAGGACCTGGCGCGTCACGTCCTTGAAGGGCGCTTGCGGATCCTGCTTGTACGCCAGCACATCGACCTCCTGCCAGTGGAAGTCGCCTGAGTGCTTGCGCACGAGGCTCGGTGAATCGCTCATCGGGCAATCTTACCGTTGAACGCTTCGATGCGGCGGGCTGTCCCTCTTAACCCCCGCTTAACCCCCGCTTAACCCCCGCTTAACCCCCGCTTCAC
>JBDTXQ010000354.1:0-3513 GCA_040006115.1 Usitatibacter sp. | reverse complement strand
TGAACTGCAATCCCCTCTACACGCCGCGCGAGCTCGAGCACCAGCTGAACGACTCGGGCGCGCAGGCGATCGTGATCCTCGAGAATTTCGCCAAGACCCTGCAGGAAGTCATTGTCCGCACCAAGGTCCGCAAGGTGGTGACGACGCAGCTGGGCGACATGCTGGGTTTTCCCAAATCGCTCCTCGTGAATTACGTGGTGAAACACAAGAAGAAGTTGGTCCCGGCATGGGAGCTGCCGGGCTCGATCCCCTTCGGGAAAGCGCTCGCGGAAGGTGCGCGCCACGCGCTCGTGGAGCCCCCGCTCGGCCACGACGACATCGCGTTCCTGCAGTACACCGGCGGCACCACCGGCGTCTCCAAGGGCGCGATGCTCAGCCACGGCAACATCGTGGCCAACCTGCAGCAGACCTCCGCATGGATCGGCGGCGGACTGAAGGAGGGCAAGGAGATCGTGATCACCGCGCTGCCCATGTACCACATCTTCGCGTTGACCGGCAGTTGCCTGGTGAACATGAAGCTGGGGGCGCACAACATCCTGATCACCAATCCGCGCGACATGCCGGGCTTCGTGAAGGAGCTCGGAAAATGGCGTTTCACCTCGATCTCCGGAGTGAATACGCTCTTCAACGCCCTCATGAACACGCCCGGCTTCGACAAGCTCGACTTCTCGGCGATGAAGCTCTCGTTGGGTGGGGGCATGGCGGTGCAGCGCGCCGTGGCGGAGCGCTGGAAGACAATCACCGGGCGGCCGCTGCTGGAGGCCTACGGGCTTACCGAGACCTCGCCCGGCGCGTGCATCAATCCCCTGGTGGAAGGCTTCGAGTACAACGGCACCGCGGGCCTGCCCATTCCCTCGACCATCGTCACCATCCGCGACGACGACGGCAAGGTGTTGCCGCTGGGCGACACGGGCGAGATCTGCATAACGGGCCCGCAGGTCATGAAGGGCTACTGGAACCGGCCCGACGAGACCGCCAAGGTGATGCTCGACGACCGCGCTTTTCGCACCGGTGACATCGGGCTCATCACGCCCGAGGGCTACGTGAAGATCGTGGACCGCAAGAAAGACATGATCTCGGTGTCGGGCTTCAAGGTGTTTCCCAACGAGGTGGAGGACGTGCTCGCGATGATGCCCGGCGTCCAGGAGGTGTGCGCGGTCGCCGCCCCCGACGATCATTCGGGCGAAGTGGTCCGCGTCGTGATCGTGCGCAAGGATCCAGCGCTCACCAAGGAGCAGGTGATCGCGTTCGCCCGCGCCCAGCTCACCGGCTACAAGGTTCCGAAGATCGTGGAATTCTGGAAGGAATTGCCCAAGACGAACGTGGGCAAGGTGCTGCGGCGCGAGGTGAAGAACGCGCCGGTGAAGGCCTAGCGAGTCAATAAATGAGGAGCGAGGAGAGATGGCGAAGCTGAACGTGAACGGAAAGATGCGCGAGGTCGACGTGGAAGCGGAGACCCCGCTGCTCTGGGTGCTGCGCGAGCAGGTCGGGCTTACCGGGACCAAGTACGGCTGTGGGGTCGCGCAGTGCGGCTCCTGCTCGGTCCACGTGAACGGCGAGGTGCGCCGCTCGTGCTCGATCCCGGTGGGAAGCCTGAAGGCGACCGATCGCATCGTCACCATCGAGGGCCTCGCGCCGGGAGCCACGCATGCGGTCCAGCGGGCCTGGGCCGAGGTGGACGTCCCGCAGTGCGGCTATTGCCAGTCGGGCCAGATCATGGCGGCCGCGGCCCTCATCGCCGCGAAGCCGGCCCCGACGGACGCCGACATCGACGCCGCGATGACCAACATCTGCCGCTGCGGCACGTACCAGCGCATCCGCACCGCGGTGCATAGAGCCGCCGAGATCAACAAGTCCAAGGCGAAAGCCTGAGCGCCCAGACGAGCATGAAAAAAACCTCCCGCACCACGAATCTTTCACGCCGCCAGTTCATCGTCGGTTCCGCCGCCGCGGGCGGGGGCCTCGCCCTCGGCCTGCATGTGCCGTTCGGCCTCGCGCAGGGCTCCGCGTCGAGCGCCGCGCCCGCCGAAATCAACCTGTGGGTCGCGATCCGGCCCGATGACACCTGCGTGGTCCGGATTGCGCGCGCCGAGATGGGGCAGGGCACGTTGACGGGCCTCGCGCAGCTCGTCGCCGAAGAGCTCGAATGCGACTGGAGCAAGGTCACCACCGAGCCCATCACCCCCGGCCGCAACCTGGCGACCAAGCGTTCGTGGGGCGAGATGGGCACGGGCGGTAGTCGTGGCATCCGCACTTCCCAGGATTACGTGCGCCAGGGCGGCGCCGCGGCCCGCATGATGCTGCTGCAAGCCGCGGCCGACGGCTGGAGCGTTCCGGTCGGAGAAGTCACGGTCGACAAGGGTGTCATCAGCCACGTGGCCTCGGGCCGCAAGACCACCTACGGAAAGGTCGCCTCGGCCGCGGCGAAGCTCACTCCCCCGGACTTCAAGGGCATCAAGCTCAAGGACGCGAAGCAGTGGAAGATCGCGGGCCAGCCGCTGAAGCGCCTCGACACCGCCGACAAGCTCGATGGCAGCAAGGTCTACTCGATCGACGTGCAGCTCCCCGGCATGCTCAACGCCGCGCTCAAGCAGTGCCCGGTGTTCGGCGGCAAGCTGGTGAGCTACGACGAGTCGAAGATCGCCAAGCGCCGCGGAGTCAAGGGCGTGGTCAAGGTCGACGCGTCCACCGTCGCGGTCGTCGCCGACACGTGGTGGCGCGCCAAGACCGCGCTCGACGCGCTCCCCATCGTCTGGGACGATGGCCCGGGCGCAACCGCCAACAGCGCGCAGATCGCCGAGCACCTGACAGGCGGCCTCACCGCCACCAACGCGTTCGCACTGCGCAACGAAGGCGACGCGCTGAAGGCGATCGAAGGCTCGGCGAAGAAGGTCGAGGCGGTCTACAGCACGCCCTTCCTCGCGCACGCCACCATGGAGCCGATGAACTGCACGGCGCGCATCTCGAAGGGCCGTGCCGAAGCATGGGTGCCGACGCAGAACGCCGAAGCATCGATGGCCGCGCTCTCCGAAGCCTCCGGGATCCCGCTCGCGCAATGCGAGATCAACCGCACGGACCTCGGCTGTGGCTTCGGGCGTCGCGGCGGCAACCAGGACTACACGACGCAGGCCGCCATCATCGCGAAGCAGTTTCCAGGAGTGCCGGTCAAGCTCATCTGGAGTCGCGAGGAGGACATCCAGCACGACTTCTACCGTCCGATCTCGCAGTGCAAGCTCGCCGCCGGCCTGGACGAGAAGGGCAACGTCACCGCAATGCACATCCGCGTGTCGGGCCAGTCGATCAACGCGTTCGTCAATCCCGCGAGCATCGCCGACGGCAAGGACCGCCGCCAGCTGCAGGGGCTGTGGGCCGAGCCGGGCGACGCGCAGCTGGGCTACACCTTTCCCAACCTGCTGGTCGAATACGCGATGCGCAACACCCACGTGCCCGTGGGTCCCTGGCGCGGCGTGAACACCAACCAGAACGGCGTCTACATGGAATGCTTCATGGACG
>JBDTXQ010000353.1:0-3514 GCA_040006115.1 Usitatibacter sp. | reverse complement strand
CCAGGTGCGGCTGCGCCCGATCCTCATGACGACGATGGCGATGATCTTCGGCATGCTGCCGATGGCGATCGGCCTCGCGGACGGCGGCGAGCAGAACGCACCCATGGGGCGCGCGGTGATCGGCGGCATCATCACCTCGACCGTGCTGACGCTCGTCGTGGTGCCGGTGCTCTACACCTACCTCGACACGCTGGGCCGCAAGTTCAGCGCGCGCTTCGCCACGCCGCGCGTCCCCGCGGCCGGCACCGCCGAGGCCGACTGAAACCGGGTTTTTTCTTTAGCGCAGCGCTGAGGTGCCGGAGGTGATGCGCTCTACCGCGCCGGCGCGGTCGTGGACGTCGAGCTTCAGGAAGAGCTGCTTGATGTGATAGGCCACGGTGTTGCCCGAGACGCCGAGGCCCTCGGCGATCTCCTGGTTGCTCTTCCCCTGCGCGATCATGAGCGCGATCTCGCGCTGTTGCGGCGAGAGCGGCAGGCGCCCCATCGCCTGCACGAACCTGAGGATCATCGGCGCCTGGCGCTGGATGCGAATGCCGATGAGCGCGTCGGCGGCCTGGTAGTCGTCGTCGAGCCAGTAGGCCCTCAGCAGGTGGCGCCCCCACTTGGTGTCGAGCGACATCACCGGCGGCGTGGGCTCCTCGCCGCGCGCCACCGAATCGAGCCGCGAGCAGAGCGTGCGCAGCGCGCCCGCGGAGCGCTCGCTCACCGCTGACTTGAGGCTCGCGGGGTTGATGTCGGAGGTGGTCGCGAGGAGTAGCAAGCGCCGAGCCCTCTCCGATCCATGGCGGATGTTGCCTGCGCGGTCGGTGACCAGCATCGCCTCGTCGTCGGAATCCTCGAAGGTGAAGCTCGCCGGCAGGTCCTTCGGGCGCGTATCGTCCCCCGCGATGCCGTGCGCCACGTAGCGCATCACGCTCGCGAGGTCCGCGCGCTCGCGCGGCGTGAAGGCCGGCGCGTCGAGCGGGCGATAGAGCGAGAGCTGGCCCAGCGCCGCGCCCTGCTCGCGCACAATCCCATAGAGGACATGGTGCGCATCCAGGCGCCTCAGGATCTCGTTGTAGTAATCGGTCTTGCTAAGATCCCCGTCGGCGCTCGTCGAGACCACGCCTTCGGGCGAGGCGGCGCGCTCGAGGAACGCCTGGCGGAAGGAAGCCTCGCGCCCGTCGTAGTAGCGCTCGAAGTAGAGCGACATCACATCGGCGGGCAGGAGCCGCTCGGCATAGAGGTTCTGCATTTCGCCGCGCGAGTCGACCCAGAAGAAAGCCGCCGAATCGCTCGGCACGAGCTCCCTCAGCGCCGGAAGGAGCGAAGCCATGAGAAGCTCCCCCGGCAGGCCCAGGCAGCACAGTTGCCGGATGCGCGAGCGCACCGAGGACTGCTTCAACGCCTCACCCCGCGAGCCCCTTGAAGTCGAGGAGGCGATAGGCGCGCACCGGCCGCTTGAAGCCGTGCAGGCTCACCTCGCCGATGTCCTCCGCGAAGACGCTCTCCTCGACTTCGGCGAAGACCCGCTGCGAGACGAGGATGTGGCCGGGCTCGGCGAGGTCGCACAGGCGGTTGGCGAGATTGGTGACGGTGCCGATGGCGCCGTAATCGATGCGCCCCTCGAAGCCGATCGCGCCGACGGTCGCATAGCCCTGCGAGATGCCGATGCCCAGGCCGAGGGTGTAGCCCTTCTTCTTCCACTGCGCGGCGAGCTTCAACGCGTCTTCCTGCATGACGAAGGCCATCTCCACCGCGCGCATCGCGGGCTGGTTGATCGGCAGCGGGTCGTTGAAGAACACCATGAGGCCGTCGCCGGTGAAGCGCTCGAGCGTGCCCTGGTACTCGAGGACGCGCCGGCCCATGGCGTGGTGGAATTCCCCGAGCGCCGCCATCACCTCCTCGGGCTCCGCGGTCTCGGCGAAGGCGGTGAAGCCGCGCAGGTCGAGGAATACCACGGTGATGTCGCGGCGGTGGCTCTCCAGCGGATCGTCGGCGCCCCCCGCGAGGATGAGCTCGGCAAGCTGCGGCGAGAAGAATCGCTTGAGCCTGCCAAGCTTCTCCACGTGGCGCACCTGCTCGACCACGCGCGCCTCAAGCCTCTGGTTCCACGCGGCGAGCTGGTGGGCCTGCTTCTGCACCGTGTCGTAGAGATGCTTGATGCGCAGGAGCGAGCGCACGCGTGCGAGGAGCTCGGGGGGATTGATGGGCTTGGAGAGGAAGTCGTCGGCGCCCGCGTCGAGTCCCTTCACGCGCTCCTCACGATTCTCCAGCGCGGTCACCATCACCACCGGAAGCATGGCGAGCGCGGGATCGGCGCGCACCGCGCGGCAGACGTCGTAGCCTGAGAGCCCGGGCATGAGCACGTCGAGGAGCATGAGGTCGGGGAGCCGCTCGCGGATCGCCTCGAGCGCCTCCTCGCCGCTCGTCGCCGCCTCCACCTCGTAGCCGTGGAAGCCGAGCAGATCCTCGAGGAGCTTCACGTTGGTCGGGGTGTCGTCCACCACGAGGATGCGTGCGGCGGGGCGCGCATCGGCGTCTTCGGCTTGCAGTTCGGCGCGCGCGCTCAAGGCTGGGCCTTCACGAAGAGCTGGTTGAGGGTGGCGAGGAGGTCGCGGATGTTGATCGGCTTGGAGACGAACGCGTCGAATCCCGCGGCGAGGATCTTCTTGCGGTCCTGGTCCATCACCGAGGCGGTGACCGCGACCACCGGCAGGCGCGCGCCGCAGCACCGGGGCTCGCGCAGCCCCGCGAGCACCTCGAAGCCGCTGATGCCGGGAAGCTGGATGTCGAGGAGCGCCGCGTCCGGCACGTTGGCGCTCGCGGTGCGCAGCCCTTCCTCGCCGCTGCGCACCGCGGCGACCTCGTAGCCGTGGAAGGCGAGCACGTCGGTGAGCAGGCGCCGGCTCTTCTCGTCGTCCTCGACGATGAGGATGCGCCTAGGCATGGTCGACCCTGCCGAAGGATCCCGGGAAGCGCGCCGTGAAGGTCGAGCCGCGGCGCGGCACGCTCTCGACGGTGAGCGTGCCGCAGTGCAGCTCCACCAGGCGGCGTGAGAGCGACAGGCCGAGCCCCGTGCCCTCCTGCTTCGACATGCCCTGCAGGGGAACCTGGTGGAACTCCCTGAAGATCGCGGCGCGGTCCTCGGCGCCGATACCGATGCCGGTGTCGCGCACGCTCACCACGAGCCAGCCGTCCTCGACCCAGGTGCGCAGCGCCACCATGCCGCCCGCGGGCGTGAACTTCACCGCGTTGGTGAGGAGGTTGAGCAGCACCTGCTTGAACCTGCGCTCGTCGGCGGGCCACTTGCCGACGCCCGGCTCGACCTCGCACTCGAGCTTCAGGCGGTTCCTGTGGGCGCGCTCGCGGATGAGCGTGCAGCAGTTGTCGACCGCGGCGCGCACGTCGAACTCCATGATGTCGAGGGCCATGTGGCCCGCCTCGACCTTGGTGAGGTCGAGGATGTCGTTGATGAGGGAGAGCAGGTGCTGGCCGGAGCCGTAGATGTCGCGCACGTACTCAATCTGCTTTT
>JBDTXQ010000352.1:0-3543 GCA_040006115.1 Usitatibacter sp. | reverse complement strand
TGCCGGAGAAGGGTCGCGTACTCACCGAGCTCGCCAACTTCTGGTTCGAGCGGCTGAAGGGCATCGTCCCCAATCACCTCACCGGGATCGACCCGGAGACGGTGGTGGCGCCCGGCGAGAAGAACGAGGTGCGCGGGCGCTCGACCGTCGCGCGGCGCATGCAGCCCCTGCCGGTCGAGGCCGTGGTGCGCGGCTACCTCGAGGGCTCGGGATGGAAGGAATACCGCGAGTCGCAGAGCGTCTGCGGCGTGGCCCTTCCGCCCGGCCTCGACCGCGCTTCGCGGCTTGCGCAGCCGATCTTCACGCCCGCCACCAAGGCCGAGGCCGGGCACCACGACGAGAACATCTCCTTTGAGCGGATGGCCGCGATGATCGGCGAAGAGCGCGCGCGCGAAGTGCGCGACACCGCGATTGCGCTCTACCAGGCCGCGGCGCAATACGCGCTCACCCGCGGCATCATCATCGCCGACACCAAATTCGAGTTCGGGCTCGACGCGAACGGGCGGCTGCACCTCATCGACGAGGCGATCACGCCCGACTCATCGCGCTTCTGGCCGCTCGACACCTACCGCGAGGGCGCCAGTCCGGAAAGCTTCGACAAGCAGTACGTGCGCAACTGGCTCGACTCGATCGGCTTCGACCGCAAGCCGCCCGCGCCGCCGATGCCCGACGAGGTCGCCCGGATGACGTCGGAGAAGTACCAGGAGGCTTTGCGGAGGCTGACCGGTTCGTAGATTGATTGGTGGCTCAGCGAGGACGACGGAAGGGTATCGGAGGGGCCCGCCTATAATCGTGGCATGACCGCCCGCCTCGATCCCCGCGCCCTCACCCGCGAGCTCCTCGCCTTCAACACCATCAACCCGCCCGGCATGGAGCGCGCGTGCGCAATGCGCCTGGGCCAGGAGCTCGAGGGCGCGGGATTCCGCGTCGCGTATCACGAGTTCGCCGAGGGGCGCACCAGCCTCATCGCGGTGATCGGCGGCGCCGAGAAACCTCCCATCTGCTTCACCGGCCACATCGACACGGTGCCCCTCGGCCACGCGCATTGGCATCACGATGCGTTCGCGGGCGAGACCGACGGGGACCGCATGTACGGGCGCGGCGCGACCGACATGAAGAGCGGCATCGCCGCGTTCGTCACCGCGGCGGTAGAGCTGGCACCCGGCCTCGCGCGCGGCCCCGGCATCGTGATCGTCATCACCGCCGGCGAGGAGATCGGCTGCGAGGGTGCCAAGTACCTCGCCGACAGGAAGCTCCTCGACCGCGCGGGCGCGATCGTGGTGGCGGAGCCCACCGCGAACTATCCATACGTCGGGCACAAGGGCCTCGCCTGGTTCGAAATCGAGACCGAGGGCGTGACGGCGCACGGCTCCATGCCCGAGGTCGGCGACAACGCGATCGTCAAGATGGCGCGCGTGATCACGGACCTCGAGACGTTCCGCTTCCCGGTCGAGTCCCACCACGTGATGGGCAAGCCCACGCTCAACGTCGGCACGATCCGCGGCGGGCTCAATACCAACTCCGTCCCCGACGAGGCGCGCATCACCGTCGACACCCGCACCGTGCCCGGCGTCGACCACATCCACCTGTGCGCTTCGCTGGAGTCCCTCCTCGCCCCACGCGGAGCGCACGTGCGCCAGATCGTCGATACGCCCGCGCTCTATACCGATCCCGCCGACGAGTGGGTGCAGGAGGTGTTCGAGATCTGCACCCCCTACCTCGACGCCCGCCCGACGCCGAAAACGATCACTTTCTCGACCGACGGCTCCGACCTGAAGCGCGGCTTCGGCGGGCCGCCCGCGGTGATCCTCGGGCCGGGAGAGCCGACGCTCGCGCACCAGACCGACGAATGGTGCTCGATGTCGCGCATCGAGCAGTCGGTCGAGGTCTTCCGGACGATCATGCGGAGGTGGTGCGCGTTGTGACCGCGGTCGCCGGCGATTTCGCTCGCGGCGGCGCGCCATCCGACGGTGGTGTTCTCGCACGACGACGTCGAGCTCCTCTCGCCGCCGCTACGCCGAGCGGTTCATCGCCAAGTTTCCGGGCGTCATGGCGCCGAAGGGCGAGCACTTCGCATTCAGCGCGCGGCTCTCCTCGCGTGAACACGTGGCGCGCTTCTACGAGGAGCTGCGCGGGCTCACCGCCACGGCGTGAGCCGTTCGCGCGCTCACACGGAGAGCGCCACCTTGGCTCCGGTCAGGACCAGGAAGACCGCGAACACGCGGCGCAGCGTGGCATCCTTCAGCTTGTGCGCGAGGCGTGCGCCGTACGGGGCCACCAGGGCGCTCGTCACCGAGATGCCGAGGAAGGCCGGCACGTAGACGAAGCCCACGCTCCAGCGCGGCAGCCCTTCGACGCTCCAGCCGGCGACGGCGTATCCGAGGGTGCCCGCGGCGGCGAGCGGGAAAGCGAGCGCGGCCACGGTTCCGATCGCGCGGTGCGTGCCCACGTTGCACCACGTGAGGAACGGCACGCCGATCGCCGCGGCGCCGCCGCCGAAGAGGCTCGAGCACGCGCCGATGAAAAGCCCGGTGGCGGCGAGACCGGCCTTCCCCGGCAGCGCGCGCGACGCCTTCGGCCGCAGGTTCAGCACCAGCTGCGCGATGATGAGGACCATGAAGGTGAGGAAGAAGTACTTCAGGAAGGCGTTCGAGAGGAAGCGCGCCGCGCCCGCGCCGGCGAGGACCCCCATGAGCAGGCCGGGGGTCATGCCCTTCACGATGTCCCAGTCGACGGCGTGGTGGCGATGGTGCGTGCGGAAGCTCGACCACGAGCCCGCCACGATCGCGGCGAGCGACGTGCCGACCGCGAGATGCATCACGTAGGCCGGCGCAAAGCCGTGCGCCGAGAACATCAGGGCGAGCGCGGAGACGATGATGATGCCCCCGCCGATGCCGAGCAGGCCCGCGAAGAATCCGACCGCGACGCCGATCGCGAGATAGGCGCCGAGCTCCGCTAGCGGCATCTACTCACCGACCCGATCGACGATGAAATTCCATTCGGCGGCGGTGACCGGCGTGATCGAGAGCCGGTTGCCGCGCTTCAGCGTCGCCATGCCCGCGAGCTCGGGGCAGGCGCGCATCTCCTCGAGCGGCATGAGGCGCGTCTTCCTGGCGAGCTTCACGTCCACCAGCATCCAGCGCGGCTCCTCGCGCTTCGCCTTGGGATCGTAATAGGGGCTCTTGCGGTCGAACTGCGAAAGGTCGGGATGGGCGCGGCTCGCAACTTTCGCGAGGCCCGCGATGCCCGGCACTGCGCAGCTCGAGTGGTAGAAGAGCACGCCGTCGCCGACGCGCATGGCGTCGCGCATGAAATTGCGCGCAACGTAGTTGCGCACGCCGAACCACGGGGTGGTCTTCCTGGGCGCCTTGGCGAGGTCGTCGATCGAGAACTCGTCGGGCTCGGACTTCATCAACCAGTAGGCCATCTTGATTTCCTGCGGTGTTCGTCCAGGCCGCACTCTCGAACCCAGAGGTCCAAGGCGGTCACTCACCGGGCACCGCAGGTACGTCCGACGTGGGACGCGCACAATAGTGCCCTGGG
>JBDTXQ010000351.1:0-3560 GCA_040006115.1 Usitatibacter sp. | reverse complement strand
TCGGTCTCATGGGCAACAACATCTCCGCGCTGATCGATGCATGGCTGAATGCCATCCTCATCTACTGGGGCGAGCCCTCGCGTCCGGTCTTCATGCTCGCGTCGCTGGTGGGAGCGGGCGGCGCGATCGGTGCTCTTGTGCGCGCGGCGCGCGGCGCGGCCGACGGCATCTATGTGCTCGTGTTTGTCGCGATCCTCGTCGCGTGGCCCTTCCCCGGGCAGATGTATCGCCTCGCGCTCCCGGTGATACCGCTCCTCGCGTTGCATGCGCTCTGGGCGTGCCAGCGGCTCATCGCACGTCTCGGCGGCGAAAGGCTTGCCCACGATTGGGGTGCCGCCGCGAGCATCTTTCCGCTCGTGCTGTGCGTCCCGCCGGTGCTCTTCTACATCGCCGAGCGCGCGCGGCTTCCGGCCGACGCCGGTGCGTCGGAATATCGCAAGACCGACATCGCGGAGTTCTACCGCATTCCCGACCGGGCGAGCGCCGAGGCCAGCGCGCTGCAGCAGATCGGCATCTTCGAGGACATGGAGCAGATTCGCCGCACCACGCCCGAAGGCGCGCGCGTCATGTGGTACGCGCCGAACTATGTCGCGCTTCTCGCGGGACGCTGCGGCGTGATGCTCGAGCGCTCGGCAGATCTCGCCTCCATGGCGGCGCAGATGCGCGCGGCGAAGCCCGACTACATCTATCTCGCGGTCGTGCACCCACGCGATAGCGCACAGCGCCTCGGCAACCCGATCGATGCGGTGGGCGCCGCGCTGCCCTTCTCCGACGGCGTGTGGCGGCGAAGCAACGCGCGTGGCGGCGTGGAGTCAATCTTCCTCAAGGTCGACCCTTCGCGTATCGTGAGTGCGCCATGAAGCTTTCCGTCATCATCCCCTGCTACAACGAGGCCAACACCATCGAGCAGCTCATCGATGCCGTGCGCGCAGCGCCGTGGCCCGACAAGGAAATCATCGTCGTCGACGATGGCTCGACCGACGGCACGCGCGAGAAGCTCTCGGGTGCGTTGCGCGGTCGTATCGATCGCCTCGAGTTGCACGAGGTGAACCAGGGCAAGGGCGCGGCGCTGAGAAGCGGCATCCGCCTCGCCACGGGCGACATCGTCATCATCCAGGACGCCGACCTCGAATACGATCCGGTCCAGTACCCGCGCCTCCTCGCGCCGATCGCCGAGGACCGCGCCGATGTCGTCTTCGGCTCGCGATTCATGGGCGCGGAGCCGCATCGCGTCCTTTATTTCTGGCACCGCCTGGGCAATGGCGTGCTCACGCTCCTGTCCAACATGTTCACCAACCTGAACCTCACCGACATGGAGACCTGCTACAAAGCCTTCCGTCGCGAGGTGATCCAGTCGATCACCATCGAGGAGAACCGCTTCGGCTTCGAGCCCGAGATCACCGCCAAGGTCGCCAAGATGCGCGTGCGCGTCTACGAGGTGGGCATCGCGTACTACGGGCGCACCTACGCGGAGGGAAAAAAGGTCAACTGGCGCGACGGCGTGCGAGCCATCTACTGTGTGGTCAAGTACAACGTCTTTCGCTGAGGCGAAACGACTCGCGCGCTATTTCGCCGTGGGCGGCGCGGCGGCGTGCGTCGACATCGGGCTCTTCATGCTGTTCGCACAAGGCTTTGGGTGGCCGTACCTGCGCGTCGCGGCCGGCGGCTTCGTCGCGGCGACGCTGGTGAACTACTTCCTCGGCGTGCGCTTTGTCTTCGTGAGCGGCGCTCGCTTTCGCCGGCGCTGGGAGCTGGCGCTAGTCTTCTTGGTAAGCGCCGTGGGCCTCGTCCTCAACCAGCTGATCCTCGCCGCGGGGGTCGAAATGGCGTACTTCCCGCTCCTTCTCGCGAAGCTCACGGCGACGGGCGTGGTGTTCTTCTGGAATTACTTCGCGCGCAGGCTGGTCGTTTTTGGCGCGATGCGCGACTGAAGCTCAACCGAAGGCTCCGGACAGGAGACCAGCGATGAAGCAGAGGGTAACTAGCGATCCAAACGCAGGAGCGTCGATCAATTACTCCTACGCCGCGCGCCACACATGGCGCACATGAAAAAAGGCCGGCACGAGGCCGGCCTTCTTCGCGATGCGAAAGGCTGTTACGCCTTGACCTTCGAGTCCCCGGTGTCGCGCGCCTCCTCGACCGGCTCGGGACGGTCCATCAGCTCGACCAGCGCCATCGGCGCATTGTCGCCCTGGCGGAATCCCATCTTGAGGATGCGCAGGTAGCCGCCGTTGCGCGCCTTGTAGCGCGGGCCCAGCTCCGCGAAAAGCTTCACCACCATGTCGCGGTCGCGCAGGCGGTCGAAGGCAAGACGCTTGTGGGCGAGGGTGTCGGTCTTGCCGAGCGTGATGATCGGCTCGGCGACGCGGCGCAGCTCCTTTGCCTTCGGCAGCGTGGTCTTGATCGCCTCGTGCTTCAGCAGCGAGACGGTCATGTTGCGCAGCATCGCGAGGCGATGGCTGCTGGTCTTGTTGAGCTTGCGAAGCCCGTGGCGGTGACGCATTGCTTTTTTCCTTTCGACTCTCTTGGCCTATCCGGCCTTATTAGTATTGTGGTTTGCTTTCATCGGACTTACTTCGTCAGTCCCGCGACCGGCCAGTTCTCGAGCTTCATGCCGAGCGTGAGGCCCTTCGAAGCGAGCACTTCCTTGATCTCGTTCAGCGACTTCCTGCCGAGGTTCGGAGTCTTCAGCAACTCGTTCTCGGTGCGCTGGATCAGGTCGCCGATGTAGTAGATGTTCTCGGCCTTGAGGCAGTTGGCCGAGCGCACCGTGAGCTCGAGGTCGTCGACCGGCTGCAGCAGGATCGGGTCGACCTGCGGCTGGGCGCTCTCGACGCGCTCCTCGCTGGTGGACTGCAGCGACGCGAACACCGAGAGCTGGTCCACGAGCACGCTCGCGGAATAGCGCACCGCCTCTTCGGGCTCGATCACGCCGTTGGTCTCGATGTCGATCACCAGGCGATCGAGGTCGGTGCGCTGCTCGACGCGCGCGCTCTCCACCTGGTAGCTCACGCGGCGCACCGGCGAGAACGAGGCGTCGAGGAGGATCGAGCCGATCGAGCGCGAGTCGTCCTGGCGGCGCGAGGTGGCGGGCACGTAGCCGCGGCCCTTCTCGATCTTGATGGTCATGTCGATCTTGCCGCCCTGCGTGAGGTGCGCGATCACATGGTCGGGATTGATGATCTCGACGTCGTGCGTCTGCTCGATGTCGGCGGCGGTGACCGGGCCGGCGGCGTTCTTCTTCAGCTTGAGCGTGGCCTCCGCGCGGTTGTGCAGCTTCATCACCACGCCTTTGAGGTTCAGGATGACGTCGACCACGTCCTCCTGCACGCCTTCGATCGTGGAGTATTCATGCAGCACGCCCGCAATCTTCACCTCGGTGGCGGCATAGCCGGGCATCGAGGAGAGGAGGATGCGGCGCAGGGCGTTGCCGAGCGTGTGGCCGTAGCCGCGCTCGAACGGCTCCATCACCACTTTCGCGTGCGTGGGCGACAGGTTCTGGACGTCGATGATTCGGGGCTTCAGGAAAGTCGTGGCGTTGCTTTGCATTCGCAGGTACC
>JBDTXQ010000350.1:0-3561 GCA_040006115.1 Usitatibacter sp. | reverse complement strand
GGGCGATTTCGGCCACCGGTGGCGCGACGCGAGGCTCCTCCACGCCTTGCGGCGGCGGGGCAACGCACCCCACCAGAATCGCCCCGAAAAGGGTCGGCCAAAGACGTGAAGTTTCAAGCATTTACGCTACCTTATCGAGAAACGACTGGAGCGTCAATGCGGCGCCGCCATACAACGCGCAAGGGGCCCGCGCGGTTGTCCGCTGTAGGACCGATCTGTATAATCTCCTTTTGCAGCTAAGGGTTTCAGAATGCGCGTCATCCAAAAAGCGCTCACCTTTGACGACGTACTGCTTGTCCCCGCCCACTCGACCGTCCTCCCCCGCGAAGTCAACCTCGCGACCCGCCTCACCCGAACGATCCAGCTGAACATCCCGCTGCTGTCCGCAGCCATGGACACCGTGACCGAGTCGCGCCTTGCGATCGCGCTCGCGCAGGAGGGGGGGATCGGCATCGTCCACAAGAACATGCCGCCCAAGTCGCAGGCCGCCGAAGTGGCGAACGTGAAGCGCTTCGAAAGCGGCGTGGTGAAGGAGCCGATCACGGTCGCGCCGTCGATGACCGTGCGCGAAGTCCTCGAGCTCACGCGCAAGCACCGCATCTCCGGGCTCCCCGTGCTCGACGGCAAGCGCGTGGTCGGCATCGTCACCAACCGCGACCTGCGCTTCGAGGACAACCTCGACCAGCCCGTCAAGAACATCATGACGCCGCGCGAGCGCCTCATCACGGTGAAGGAAGGCGCGAGCCTCGAGGAGGCGCGCTCCCTCATGCACCGCCACCGCCTCGAGCGCGTGCTCGTGATCAACGGCGACTGGGAGCTGCGCGGCCTCATGACGGTGAAGGACATCCTCAAATCCTCCGAACATCCCAACGCATGCAAGGACCAGCACGGACGGCTGCGCGTGGGCGCCGCGGTCGGCGTCGGCGAGGGGACGGAAGAGCGCGTCGCGGCGCTGGTGGAAGCCGGCGCCGACGTGATCGTCGTGGACACCGCCCACGGCCATGCGCAAGGCGTGCTCGATCGCGTGAAGTGGGTGAAGCGCACCTTCCCGAACATGCAGGTGGTGGGCGGCAACGTCGCGACCAAAGCCGGGGCGCTCGCGCTGGTGGACCATGGGGCCGACGGCATCAAGGTCGGCATCGGCCCCGGCTCGATCTGCACCACGCGCATCGTGGCGGGCGTGGGCGTTCCGCAGGTCACCGCGATCCAGAACGTCGCCGAGGCCCTGAAGGGCTCGGGGGTTCCGTGCATCGCCGACGGCGGCATCCGCTACTCGGGTGACATCGCCAAGGCGGTCGCGGCCGGGGCGGGGAGCGTGATGCTGGGAAGCCTTTTCGCCGGCAGTGAAGAGGCGCCCGGAGACATCGAGCTATTCCAGGGGCGCTCGTACAAGTCCTATCGCGGAATGGGTTCCATCGCGGCGATGCAGAAGGGCTCGAGCGACCGCTATTTCCAGGACGCGGAGATGAACGCGGACAAGCTCGTGCCCGAGGGTGTCGAGGGACGCATCCCCTACAAGGGGCCGGCCACCGCGATCATCTCGCAGCTCATGGGCGGCTTGCGCGCGAGCATGGGCTATACGGGCTGCCGCACTGTCGAAGAGATGCACAGCAACGCCGAGTTCGTGGAGATCACCTCCGCCGGCATGCGCGAGTCGCACGTGCACGACGTGCAGATCACCAAGGAAGCCCCCAACTATCACGTCGAATAAGGCAAGAGGCATGAGGTCTCACCGCTGATGGACAAGATCCTCATCCTCGATTTCGGTTCCCAGGTTACCCAGCTCATCGCGCGCAGGCTGCGCGAGACCGGCGTCTACTGCGAGCTCCATCCGCACGACGTGGACGCGCATTTCGTGCGGGCATTCAACCCGCGCGGAATAATCCTTTCCGGCAGCCACGCTTCCGTGACGCAGGAGGAGACGGCGCGGGCGCCGCAGGTCGTGTTCGAGCTGGGCGTGCCCGTGCTCGGCATCTGCTACGGCATGCAGACCATGGCCGCGCAGCTCGGCGGCGCGGTCGAGCCCGGCAAGGTGCGCGAGTTCGGTTACGCCGAAGTGCGCGCGCGTGGCCACTCGCGCCTCCTCGAGGGCATCCAGGACCGCGTGAACGAGAAGGGCGAAGCCTTCCTCGACGTGTGGATGAGCCACGGCGACAAGGTGACCGCACTCCCGCCCGGCTTCAAGCTCATCGCCGAGAATCCCGCGTGCCCGCTCGCCGGCATGGCCGACGAATCGCGCAATTTCTACGCGGTGCAATTCCATCCGGAAGTGACCCACACGAAGCAGGGCAAGGCGATCTACTCGCGCTTCGTGCACGACATCTGCGGCTGCGGCGCCGAATGGAACATGCCGAAGTTCGTTCCCCAGGCGATCGCGCGCATTCGCGAGCAGGTCGGCAAGGACGAGGTGATCCTCGGCCTGTCCGGCGGCGTGGACTCCGCGGTTGCCGCCGCGCTCATCCAAAAGGCGATCGGCGACCAGCTCGCCTGCATCTTCGTGGACACCGGGCTCTTGCGCCTGGACGAGGGCGACCAGGTGATGCGTACCTTCGCGAAGCACCTCGGCGTGAAGGTCGACCGCGTCAACGCCGCGCGCGAGTTCTACGCGGCGCTCGCCGGGGTCACCGACCCGGAGGACAAGCGCAAGATCATCGGCCGGCTCTTCGTCGAGGTGTTCCAGCGCAAGGCGAAGAAGCTGCCTTCTGCGAAGTGGCTCGCGCAGGGAACGATCTACCCCGACGTGATCGAGAGCGCCGGGGGGAAGACCAAGAAAGCCGTCACCATCAAGTCGCACCACAACGTGGGCGGGCTCCCCGAGTCGCTGCACCTGAAGCTCCTCGAGCCCCTGCGCGAGCTCTTCAAGGACGAGGTGCGCCTCCTCGGCGTTGAGCTGGGGCTCCCCCGCGAGATGGTGTATCGCCATCCCTTCCCGGGCCCGGGCCTGGGAGTGCGCATCTTGGGCGAAGTGAAGGCCGAGTACGCCGAGCTGCTGCGCCGCGCCGACGCGATCTTCATCGAGGAGCTGCGCAACGCGACCAACGAGGACGGCGTCACCTGGTACGACCAGGTTGCGCAGGCCTTCGCGGTGTTCCTGCCGGTGCGCTCGGTGGGCGTGATGGGCGACGGGCGCACCTACGAATACGTGGTCGCGCTGCGCGCGGTGGCGACCACGGATTTCATGACCGCCGACTGGGCGGAGCTGCCGCACAAGCTCCTCGGCAGAGTGTCGAGCCGAATCATCAACGAAGTGCGCGGCATCAACCGGGTGACCTACGACATCTCGTCGAAGCCGCCTGCGACGATCGAATGGGAGTAGATCGTCGCCCCTGCGGTGCCTTCAGTGGCGCTGCGGGACGACGCGAATGCGGCCGAGGTCGTAGCCCTCGGCGCGGAGCCTTTCCAGCAGGCGCCGGTAGTCGGCATCGGGAATGCGGGGCGTGCGCGCCATGATCCACGCGTAGTCGCGCGCGTTGCGGGCGATGATCACCTGCGTGTAGTCCGCGTCGAGCCACACGATCCGGTACTCGGCGCGGATCGGCCACACGAATTGCATGCCCCACA
>JBDTXQ010000349.1:0-3567 GCA_040006115.1 Usitatibacter sp. | reverse complement strand
CGACGGCGGCCACACGCTCGCCATCAGCGGCCGCGGGCGCGTCGACCCCACGCCGCAGTTCCTGCGCTTCTCGCCGCAATTCCTGCCGATGTTCCTGCGGCGCTGGCGCAGCCTCGCGCCCGGCGGCCTCGAAGGCATTCGCAGCGGCCACGAGACCCTGGCGCGCTGGCGCCTCGACGAGCCCACGCCGATGGAGCGCATGCGCATCCTCGATCCCGCGGTCGACGAGTCCGCGGTGCGCCTCATGTACTCGCGGGCGGTGGCGCTCATTCCCACCCTGAAGGAACGCACCATCACCGCGAAGTGGGCGGGCTTCATCGACAGCACGCCCGATGGAGTCCCGGGCATCGGCGAGGTTAGGGGCGTCCCCGGGCTCGTCCTCGCGGCAGGCTTCAGCGGCCACGGATTCGGCATCGGGCCGGGTGCTGGCCACCTCATCGCCGACCTTGTCAGCGGCGCCGAGCCGTTCGTGGATCCGCGCCCGCTGCATCCCGATCGCTTCGGGCACTCCGCGTGGGGACGCGTCGCCGAATTCTGAAAGCGTTGGGGAATCAGTAGCCGCGCGCGCGGTCCACGATCCCCACCAACGGCTCGCCGCGCCGGTGGCGCTGCACGTTTTCGAGGACCGCCGCGGCGGAAGTCTCCGGCTGTGATTGCGACGCGACGTGCGGCGTGAGGATCACGCGCGGATGCGTCCACAGGGGATGGTCCTGGGGCAGCGGCTCGGGGTCGGTGACATCGAGGATCGCGGCCGAGAGCCTTCCGTCATCGAGCGCGCGCAGCAAGTCCTCGGAGACGAGATGCGGGCCACGCGCCACGTTGACGAGCGCGGCTCCTTTCGGAAGCGCATCGAACACGCGAGCGTCGAGGATGCCGCGCGTGGCATCGGTGAGGGGCAGCAGGCACACCAGGATGTCGGTGCCTGCGAGGAATGCCGGCAACGAATCCGGGCCCGCATAACAGTCGATGCCTTCGAGATCGCGCGGCGTGCGGCCCCAGCCCGCGCACCGGAAACCGAAACCGCGCAGCTTCTCGAGGACCGCCTGCCCCAGGATCCCGAGGCCCATGACGCCGACGCGGCGCGTTGGCGCGGTCCGGATCGGCAGCGTCTGCCAGCGCCCCTCGCGCTGCTGCGCGATGTAGGCGGGCCAGTGACGATGCAGCGCGAGCACCGCGAGGGTCGCATATTCGACCATGCCCTCCACCAATCCCGGCTCGATCATGCGCACCACCGGAATGGCGGCGGGCACCTGCGCAAGGTCGAGCTGATCCACGCCCGCGCCCACGCAGAAGATCACTTCCAGGTTCGGAAAAGCGGTCGCAACATCGGGCGGCATGGTCCACGCCGCGAGGTAGCGCACCGCGGCCGGATCGCCGATGTCGGGCCACGTGCGAAACGGCACCTCGGGCGCGTGTGCGGCGAAGTGCCGCGCCCACGCCGCGCCGCGCTCCGCCGCGGATTTGTAGAGGAAGGTCATCCGAGCGCCTGGCTCACGAGCGCGTAAGCATGGAGGTTCGCGTCGCGCGCGGGTGCCGCGCCCTTCACCATCGTCACCACGGTGTCGACCTTCACGAGCCCGATGGAGTCGAGCCATGGGCCCAGGCCGATCGACGCGGGAATGTCGATGCGAATGAATTTGCCCGGATGCATCGCCACCCAGTGGCTCACCAGCGCCTGCGCGCGCGCCGCGTCGGCAGCGACCACCGGACCGATCAGGTAGCCGCGCCCGAAGCGCCGGAAGATCGCGAAGCCCGTGACCTCGTCGCCGCTCGCGAGGACGATGCCCTTGCCCACTTCCAGCAGGCGCGCGAGCACGCGCGCGCGCGCGAGGCCGGCGGCGCGCCGGGCGAGCGCCGCGAGCTTCGGCGCATCGCTCGCGCCCACCGGGCGCAGGCGCTCGCCGCGCGCGAGCGGCACCGCGGGCACCGGCGCCGCGATTCCCTGGTGCTGTTCCACCACGTCGATCGCCCTGAAACCGAGCTTCTCGTAGAGCGGCTCGCCCGCAGGCGTGGCATTGAGCATGACCGCGCGGCCGGCGACGTCCCGCAGCGCGAGGCGCATGAGGCGCTTGCCGATGCCGCCGCCCTGGTATCGCGGATCGACGATCACCATGCCGAGCGAGGCGTTGCGCATGTCGTGCTTCCAGGTGAGGATGGTGCCGACCACCGCGCGATCGTCGAGCGCCACGTGCCCCGCTCCGAGCCGCTGCACGAATCGCCAGTCCTCGAGGCGATGCGGCCAGCCGACGTCGAGCGAGAGCCTGTGGGCCGCCGCCACGTCGGCGCGGCCGAATTTGCGGTATCTCGTGGGCATGCGCCCATGGTCGCAAAAGCGCACGGCAAACTATGCTGACTCGTGCCGCGAAAACAGCTTTTTGTGCGCGGTTGGGACCGCCAATAGGCGCGGGATGCGTGGCCGCCCATGCTGCAATCTATCCCGGGGCCATCAGGAAAGCGCGCACCATGAACGCAGTCTCCACGCAGCCGAAAACGGGAAGCCGGGACATGACCTTCAGACCCAAGTACATCACCTTCGACTGCTACGGTACCCTCACCAACTTCCGCATGGCCGAAGTGGCGCGCGATATGTACGCCGACCGCGTCCCCGCCGCGCGCATGGACTCTTTCCTGAAGGACTTCGCCCAGTACCGCCTCGACGAGGTGATGGGCGACTGGAGGCCGTATGACGAGGTTCTGGAGAATGCCATCCGCCGCACCTGCCGCCGCCACAAGGTCGAGTACCGCGATGGGGAAGGACGCAAGTACTACGATGCCGTGCCCACCTGGGGTCCGCATGGCGACGTGGCCGAGCCGCTCGCGCGCATAGCGAAGGAGATCCCGCTGGTGATCCTCTCCAACGCCATGGACGAGCAGATCCCCCACAACGTGGCCAAGCTCGGCGCGCCGTTCCACCGCGTCTACACGGCGCAACAGGCGCAGGCCTACAAGCCGCGGCTGCGCGCCTTCGAATACATGCTCGACCAGCTGGGCTGCGCGCCCGAAGACCTGCTGCACGTGTCCTCGAGCATGCGTTACGACCACATGTCCGCCAACGACGTGGGCATCCGCCAGAAGGCGTTCGTCAACCGCGGCCACGAGCCGGGCAATCCGGCGTACGGTTATCGTGAAATCCCCGACATCGGCGGGCTGCCGGCGCTGGTCGGCCTCTGACTCCGGTACCGCGTGCCGGACTTGTTCCACTAAAGAAAGGAATGGCGATGGACGACAACAAGCGAAACTCCCTGCGCCTCATGCTCGGCATGGGCGCCGTGGCTTCGGCGGGAGGGATTCTCGCCTTCCCGGGCAGCGCGCAAGCCCAGGCGCCCAAGCGCGGCGGGCGCATCCGCGCGGCGACCACCTCGAGCTCGACCTCCGACACCCTCGATCCGGCCAAGGGCGCGAACGCGACCGACTATTCGCGCCACAACATGCTCTACAGCGGGCTCACGCAGCTCGACGCGAGCCTCGCGCCGCAGACGGCGCTCGCCGAGGAGGTCCGCAACGACAAGGCCACCACGTGGACCTTCAAGCTGCGCAAGGACGTGAAGTTCCACGACGGCTCGCCGC
>JBDTXQ010000348.1:0-3568 GCA_040006115.1 Usitatibacter sp. | reverse complement strand
GAGCTGCCCTTGTACGGGACGTGCACGATGTCGACGCCGGCCATCGCCTTCAGCAGCTCGCCCGCCATGTGGTATGGCGTCCCCGGCCCCGAGGACGCGTAGTTGAGCGTGCCCGGCTTCGCCTTCGCGAGCGCGAGGAATTCGCGCAGGTTCGCCGCCGGCACCGAGGGGTGCACCACCAGCACCAGGTCGGAGTAGTTCACCGGCGCCACCGGCACGAGGTCGCGCATCAGCTGGTAGGGCTTCTCCGCGAAGAGCGACTCGTTCACCGTGTGCGTGTTCGACATCATGAGGAGGGTGTAGCCGTCGGGCGCGGCCTTCGCGGCCGCGTCGGTGCCGACGATCGCGCCGCCGCCGGGCCGGTCTTCGACCACGAACGATTGGCCGAGGGCGGCCGCGAGCTTCTCGCCGATCACGCGCGCGTAGATGTCCGCGGGGCCCCCCGCGGCGAATGGCACGATGATCTTCACGGGCCTGTTGGGATAGTTCTGCGCGTAGGCGAGGGGTGCCAGCGTGGCGAATGCGAGGGCCGCGGCCCTCAGGGCGATGTGCATGGGATTCTCCGGGAGTTCGATGGCAATTCTATCGACATCGCGGTTGGAGGGCGCCGACATGGAGCAAGCCCGCGCGAACAGAGCGACCTAGCCTTCGCACTCGGCGCGGGATTTCCGCAGCTTCGCGAAAGTGATCCCCACCGGGATCACCAGTATTGCCGCACTGAAGATCACCCAGGTCGTGCCGATCCCGTCCACCAGAACGCCGGCGATCGCTATGCCCACCGACTGGCCGAGGAAGAAAAGCGATGCGAAGAGCGCCATCGCGACTCCCCGGCGTTCCGGTGCCATCTGCGTGGCGTTGGTCTGGAGCGTGTTGTGCAGGCCGTAGAAGCCCAAGCCCGCGACGAGGCAACCGAAGGCGGCCCACGCGACGTTCGGAGCCCACGCGACCAGGAGGCAGCCAAAGGAAAGCAACGCAGTTCCAACCAGCACCAGAGTCACCTCCCCAAGCGCACGCACGATCCGTCCGGCGAAGAGCGCGAACGCGACACCGCCGAGCGCGTACGGGACCAGCGCAAGGCCCGCCGTCGAGAGATCCAAACCGCGCTTGAAGTGCAGGTGCGTCGGAATGAAGGCGAGCGCCCCGAAGACCAGCATTCCTTCGGCGAACACGGTGGCCACCACGATCCTCACCCACGACGAATGGAAGAGGCTCGCGGCGTCGCGGGCGAAGTGGGAGTCCGCGCCGGCGCGCGACGCGGGGTCGAAGCGCGCAGCGATGCAGATCGCGATCGAAGCGGCCGCGAGCCAGATCGCGAGCGCGCCGAACGGCCAGCGCCAGCTTGCGTGCTCGGCGGCGAAACCGCCAACCGCGGTTCCCGCGGCGAGCCCGGCGATCTGCCCCAGCAGGAAGCGCGCGAGGACGGGCTGGCGCCTTTCGTACGGCACGACGTCGCCGATCCACGCCATCGACAGCGGGATGATGCAGCCGCAGAAGGCGCCCGCGACGATGCGCGCCGCGACGAGCCCGTGGAAGCCCGGCGCGACCAGGCACGCCACCGAGGCGAGCGCCGCGACCCCGGATGCGTACCCGATCACGCGCAGCTTTCCGAATCGATCGCCGAGCGGGCCGAAGAGCACCTGCATCAACCCGTACGCGACGGAAAAACCGGTCACCACCGACGCGGCCTTCGCGAGGCCGATGGTGAAGTCCAGGGCGAGGCGCGGCAGGAGCGCGTCCGTCACCCGCATCGAAGCCGCGCTCGCGAACGCGGCAAGGGAGAGCAGGAAAATCGACAGCTTCAACTTATCGGGCATCAACGCAACATAACCCAAGGGCCGCGTTGCCGGCGGAGGCGAGATCCTCGGGAAGGTAATCCCGCACGATCCCGCAGATGCCCAGCGCCGGCTCGCGGCGCTAAGCGACCGCGGTGCGCTGCCCCCAGGGACCTCTGCTACCGCGGAAGACCTTGATGATGGAGCCCACAATCGCGCTCCTCATGCCGTCTTGCGGAACGCGGTCTCCGAGCATTGCGGGCAGGGCGGAAGGACCGTGGTGCGCGTGGTGATGATGGTCCAGTTGCAACCGGCGCAGGAGAGCGTGCCGGCGCTGGTGATGTCGCCGGTGCGGAAGGTGAGCGTGGGATTGTCGCGGTGCAGGAGGTCGCGGCGCAGGCATTGCCGCAGGCGCTCGCCATTCTCCGCGGTGAACTCTCCCGCGGCGACCAGGCCGTCGAAGGCCTTGTCGAGCGCGCCGTCGAACGCCGCGAGCGTGGTCTCGCCCGCCTGCTCGAAAAGGCCCTGGAATTTTCCGCCCAGGCGGTCGAAGAGGTCCTCCTGGCGATGGCGCTCGGCGCCGGTGATCGCGCTGATGTTGTCGAGGGTGCTGTCCTTAAGCATCCGGTTGCGCGGCCCCGTGCGCTTGCGGCCGAGGTGCGTGCGGATCGCCCCGCGCGTGCGCGTGCGCTGGGAATTCTCGTTGTTGCCAGTGGGGGTGGAAGGCGGCCTCATGCGGCGACTCCTTTCGCGATGACTCTACGAATAGCGGCGCCGCGGCTTGTAGGACGGTGCGGATGTAGGACAGGCTCTTTTGCTGCCAAGCGCGCGGCTATGACAGTGCGACCGCGCGCTTACAAACTCAGTTCCGAAAATCACTCGTAACGACCCGTGTATGAGCAACTTTGTCCGCAGGAGTCGCGGCGCACGGTGACGCGCGCGAGATTGGTGAAGCGCGGCGCGAGCGCGCCCCAGATCCACAGGCACAGGTTCTCGAGGCTGGCGTGGCCAACCCTTCGATGTCATTCAGCACGCGATGGTCGAGGTCGGCGCGCACTTCGAGGCACGCCTTCTCCACCTCTGCGAGGTCCGCGATGAAGCCGGTCGTGGGATCCGGGCGCCCCGCGATCGCCACTTCCACTTGAAAGGAATGCCCGTGGATGCCGCCATAGGGGTGCCCATCAGGAAAATTGTTGAAATGATGGGCGGCGTCGAAGCCGAATCGGTAAGAAACCTCCACGGCTAGCGAATCCCGACGATCTTGAGGGCCGGCCCGTCGATGGGCTGCAGGAAGCTTGACGCTGTACATCAGTCCGCTTGCATCTTCGCGGCCTTCGCGATCTTGCCGAGGCGATCGCGCTCGGCGGCGAGGAAGGCCACGTACGCGGGCATGGTGTAGGGCGCGGGCTCGATCCCCTGCGGGATCATCTTGTCCTGGAACTCCTTGCTCTTCACCACGGCGAGGAGCTCGGCGCTCATCCGGTCGAGGATCGCCTTGGGCGTGCCCTTCGGCGCGAAGAGCCCGGCCCAATGGCCGATCTTCACGCCGGGGAAGCCCTGCTCCTTGGTGGTCGGGATTACCTTGTACGACGTGATGCGCGTGTCGTAGGTCGTGCCGATCGCCTTGAGCTTGCCCGCCTTGACCTGCGGGATCACGACGATGCTCGCCTCGGAAGTGCCGATCACGTTGTTGGAGATGACCGCGGTCACGCCCTCGCTGCCGCTCTTGTAGGGAATGATGTTGATGTTGCTCACGCCCGCTTCCTTGAGCATCTCCGCGACGAAGTGCGGCGTGC
>JBDTXQ010000347.1:0-3571 GCA_040006115.1 Usitatibacter sp. | reverse complement strand
TCACGCGCGTCGATCACGGACCACAGGGATGTGTTCGTGTCAGGCATAACCCATCAGCCTATCCGCCTCGGCCAGTGCAGGGTGGAGCGCGGCGTGGCTTTGCACGGAGCGAGCGGCGTCCTCGGGCGGCAGGACGCTCCTCGCGCTCGCCGAAGCGCTGCGCGTCTGCAGGGTCGTGTTGCCGGTGCAATTGCGGAACTCGTGAAAATTCGCGAGCAACGGCTCGACCCGCGAGCCGTCGAGCTGGAAGATGCGCAGGATCTCGGCCACGGCCGCGGCGGGCGCGGCGCGCAGGCTTTCCAGGTGGATCTTGGGAAAGGCGGCCACCGCCAGCGCATAGGCGCGATAGGCGCTCGCGAACGCGGCCAGGTCCAGCTCGCGTAAATGGGAAAACTGCTGCGTGATCGAGCGGTGGATCGCGGCGCCGCGGCGCGCGACCACCAGCGGAAGGGCGCTGAGCCCGGCCCGCTCGAGGTACAACGGCTGCTCGAGCTGCCCGCTGGGGATGGTGTGGTCGCGCGCCGCGCCCGGCAGGAAATTCACCGTGACCCAGTCGCGCACGATGAGGCGCTTGCCCTTGTCGCGCGCGCGCGTTTCGAGCTCGCCGATCTGGCGATCGTAGGGAAGGCGCGCGAACTCGCCGGCCTCGCGGGGCTCGACCAGGGCGAGCCACTCCACCGCCTGTTCCACCACGGGCTTGTAGCTGGCAGCCGGATTCGCCTCGGACAGCACGAGGCACTGGGGGTGCACACCGAGCAGCTGGTTCACGAGGGTTCCGCCGGAACGGGCGAACGAGAAAAGAACGGGAATGGCGCTCAAGATGGGGCGAACCTGGTGGAAGGGCGCGGATTTGCGACCGTTCGGGCCGTCCGGGCGCGATGGCCTCGCGTCCCAGCGGCCAAATACGCAATTCTACGAGATTTCCGCCCGATCCCGAAGGATCGGCGCGGCCGGCGTCACCAGCAGTCGCCGGCGGAAGCAAGACCGCCCGCTCGTGCGGGCGGTCGGTCCAGCTGGAGCGAGGTTAGATTCCCGATACCGTGGTAATCGTGCCGGAGGTGTTCGAGCCGTTCTGGCGAACCAGGTTATTGCCCAAGGATTCGAAAGTACCGCCGCCGCTGTTGGCGAGCCCCTGCGAATTTCCCGTCACCAGGCTGCTGCCGATGGAAACGGCGGTGTCCGCGGTCCCCTGCGTGGAAACTCCAGCAAACGAGTTGTTCGTAGCCGAAACATGGCTCGCGGAGATCCGGCCGATCGCGGTGGCGACGGTCGAATACGCGACCAATCCATAGGCGTTACCCGAGGCGTCGCTATCGCTCACGGAGACGGTCGTTGTCACCGCGGCAACGGTTCCCTGTGAAATTATCCCGGAACGGCCTTGCGCGTTCGCCTTGGTGCGGACCACGCTGCCCGTCGCGCCGGCTTCTAGCGCTATGCCGTCAAGGGTGTTGCCCCGGACGAGACTGTCGGAGACGCGCACGCGGGCCGCGGTCGTGACCCAGATGCCGTTGTTGGTGAAATTCGAAACGACGCAGTTCTCCACCGAGAGGCTGGTGCCGTTGGTCATGCGGATTCCGTCGGTGGCGCCGACTCCGTTGATGTTCAAGCCGCGAAGGATCACGTTCACGCCCGCAGTGGCGATCGTGACCGCGTTCCCCGTGGAAGCTGCGATCCCCGCATAGAAGCCGGGGTTCGCGGTGATCGTGATCGACTTGACGATGGTCACCGCGCCGTAGCCGGCCGCGTCGAGTGCGACGATCTCCCCATTCGGGTCGGTGACGGTCTGCGCCGCGGTGAAGCCGCGGCACGGATTCGTGAAACCACAGTTCGTGGCGGTGTTGGCATCGTTGCCATACGAGGCGACGAAGGCGCGCTGGACAGCCTGGGCCGGAATGCTCGCCAGCGCTGCGAGGACTGCAACAACGGATGCGGTTGCGGAGACACGGGACATGATGAACCTCCTGTTGGGGTGGGCTAGACGAGATTCCAGTGTTCGTGAAAAGCAAACCACCCCCCTGCGAGGGTGGTCTTGGCGATAGGTTGCGGCGCTCAATTTAGGCGCCTCCGACCTCCGCGTCAAATGTACCCCCTCCCGCTCCCAACTCCTCGCGCAGCACGCAACTGCTAAGCACCCCACTTGGCAGCACCGCGGCAGGTCCCGATGCCGGGTCGAGTTAGAATGGATGTCTCCCATGCCATACGCCAAGCCCCCAATGGAAAACGACGACAGCGCGCACGCGGCTTCGTCCGACCGCTCGTTCAGGCTGGTCTTCACGGCTGTCTTCTTCATCTAGCTTCGAAAGCCGGGGCCAATGTCGTTCGCCAAGGGGCTCTGGAGGTTTCTTCGCATTCGCAAGAAATACTGGCTGCTGCCGATCGTCGTGATGATGGTGGCCTTCGCAGCGCTCATCGTCCTCACGCAGGGCAGCTCGGCGGAATTCAGGTATTTCGACTTCTGATGTTCCATGCGGATTATTCGGCGCGCACCCAGGCCGTGCCTCGCGACGACTGATGAGGAGAAATGCCGCGACCGGCATCCTGATCTCGGCGGCCATAACGCTCGGTTCGACGGCTCTCGTCCTCCTCGCGGGCGAAGCGATCCTGCGCGCGAAGAACGCCTCGATGAAGAATTACGACATCGAGATGTGGCGTTATGCGCTCGAGCTCAAGCGGCGCAGCGACATCCCGGTGCTTGGCCACGAGCACGTGGCCTCGAAGAGCGCCACCCTGCAGTCGGTCGATATTCGCATCAACGAGAAGGGGCTGCGCGGCGCTCCCGTGACATCGCCGATCCCCGGCAAGCGCCGCATCCTCTTTCTCGGCAGCTCGGTCACGCTCGGATGGGGAGTGGCGGAGGACGACACGATGACCGCGCGGCTGGGGAAGATGTTCCGCGCCGACGGGCAGGACGTCGAGGTCCTCAACGCGGGGATCGGGAATTACAACGCGGTGCGCTACGTCGAGCGGTTCAGGAGGCGCCTTGCCGATCTCGAGCCCACTGATATCGTGGTGCATTACTTCCTGCGCGATGCCGAGACACTCGACGCGGGCGCCGGCAATCTCCTCCTTCGCCACAGCGAGCTGGCGTTCACGACTTGGGTGGCGTTCTCGCGGTATTTCGGCAAGGCGTCCGAGAAGACGCTCGACGAGCGCTATCGGGCGATGTATCAGCCGCAGGCGCAGGGCTACCGGGACATGCGCGCGGCATTGCACGACTTGGCCGCGTACGCGAAGGAGCACGGCATCAGCCTGTATCTCGCCATGACGCCCGACGTGCACGACCTTCTCGACTACAAGTTCGGCTACATCCACGAAGTGATGCGTAACGTGGCGGGGGAGGAGGGCTACGCATACATCGACTTGCTTCCCGCGATGAAGAACCTCACGCCCGCCCAGGTTTGGTCGATGCCGGGCGATCCCCACCCCAACGCGCTCGGGCACCGCCTCATGGCCGAGGCGATCTATCCGGCGCTGAAGAGCGCAAAGCGATAGTCCGTGCTCTTCAGCTCTCCGGTTTTTTTCCTGTTCTTCGGCGCTTACCTACTTCTTCACATCCTCCTGCCGCTGCGCT